>JBATUM010000275.1:0-3871 GCA_049671145.1 Promethearchaeia archaeon | reverse complement strand
ATATTATGGATCATGCTGTATTCATTAGTTTCGCACAAGAAAACCAAAATATTGCGGAAAAAATATACGAGCTATTGGAAAATAAAGAAATTAAATGTTGGATTTCTTCACGAGATATATTACCCGGTGAAGATTATCCAAAAGCGATTATTTCAGCAATAAAAGCTTCTCGAATACTTCTTGTTGTTGTCTCAGAATTTTCCAATAAGTCTACTCATGTAAAAAGAGAATTGGAACGTGCAATTAATAGGAAAATACCCATAATACCAATCAGAATTGAAGATGTAAAGCTCTCTGAAGCGATGGAATATTATATTAGCACACCACAATGGTTAGATGCTTCAACATCCCCAATAGAACACCATATCCCTAAATTGATCAAATCTATTAAGGCAAAACTAATTAATGCAGACGAATTAGCACAGAAAGCTATAGATGAAAAAGATACAATATTAGGTATCAAGGAAGATGTTAATGTTAAAGCTGAGAGCATTAAAAGTGCCACAGAGGCGCTCATAAGCACTCCTCTAAATATCTATTTTAGTTATTCAATTAGAGATGTAGAAGCTTTTAAACTTCCAGAGATCGCTACTCAGCTAAAACAATTCGACGGGATTAGAAAAGCCTACTTATTTCACACCCGTTCTTCTTCTTTAGGTCAAAAAAATCCAAAGTGGAAAAGTTATTTAAAAAAATCCAATCTATTAATCGTATTTAGTACTCTGGATTCAAATAAGTCTAAATCTGTGAAAAAAGAATTGGACATTGCTAATGATATGAAAATACCAATAATACCTGTTTTTAAGGATCAGAAATATTTACCAGAATCTTTGAACACCCGAGCTGGTGTCGAATTCGATGTGTATAACTTAAAAAATACTATTAATGAATTATATAATAGAATTGTTGAGGAGATTGCATCCAAATTTTAACTTTTCCGCACAATTATAATTAAGATTTATACATAAAGTATTAGATAGGGTGAAGTAACTATAAAAAAGATCTTTGAAAGAAAAGCTTTTGTAATTAGTCCAATTGGGAGTGATGACTCGAAGGAAAGAAAACATGCCAATAATGTTCTTAAATATATTATCGAACCAGCTTTGGAGAAATGTGAAGTTACACCGGTACGATCAGACGAAATTAGTAAACCCGGGTTGATAACAAACGATATGATGGATGCGATCATAAATTGGGACATGTGTATCGCCGTTTTAGCGTTTAATAATCGTAATGTCTACTATGAACTTGCTATTGCACATGCAGCGAATAAACCAGTCATTCTTTTAAAGCATCGCCACGAAAATATACCTTTTGACATCAAAGATCTTAAATATATTGAATATGATTTAGAAGATACAGAAAAAATTAAAGAAGATTTTTATGTTAATGAAATAATTAAATTCACTAATAGTATTCAAGCATCAAATTGGAATGTATCGGGAAGCATTTCAGGCCTCGATCTCATTACTCCTAGAAAAGATATAGATAAATATCAATATTTTGAGAAATCCGAAAGTTATGGAAAATGGGTAGATATTTTAAATGATACAGATAAAATTTTTTACATTATGGGGGTCTCCTTGAATGCATGGATAGCGACACAAAATCTTGCTGGAGACCTTGTCAAAAAAGCTAAGAACGGCTGTAAGATTAAGATATTGTTGCTGCATAAAGATAATCCTGCATTAAGCGATTTAATTAATGATGAAATTTCTCAAATAAAACGAGAGAGATTTTTCTATATGATGGATTATAATTGGAAAAAATATGCCGAAATAGCAGAAAACAATAAAAACATCGAAGTAAGGCGATTAAAAGAAGGCACCATGACTCATTCAAAATATATTAATGATAATTATGGTTTTTACATCCCTTATTTCTATTCTAAAATTAGTAATACCACACCCCTATGGAAGTGTAAACAAGGGACTTATCTTTATAAAGTTCTCCTTGAGGATTTTGAGTTATTATGGAATTTAAGTGAATAATATTTGATTTATAATACGACTCATTTAACTAAAGATCTACTAGTAACCCGAAATTGAGAACGTTTTATTAAAATATATGGATAAAAATTAGGGAGTATTAATGATTGTCAATTACATCATTCCCCAATTAAATCTTTAAATTCTTTTGAGTCCCTTATGTTATCAAAATCCTCGTCACTTTTAGCAGAATCAATATACTTTTTGTCAAGATCAATTGCTTTAATCAAATATTCTAAAGATTTTTCTTTATTATCCCTCAGTGATTCAATACAAGCTTTATTACATCTGGATTTGTATCTTGAGGGCATTTTCAATTCAATAAGATCTTATTCAAAAAGAAAGAGTTAATTTGAATTTTTTTCTCCTTATTTACTCGCGTCTTTCTAGGACAATACCCAGGATTCCACCTAAAATGGCTAAGCCACAGTCAATATAATAATAGCTATAATTTAAATATATAAATCCCCAAGGGGGTCCATAATAAATTATTGGAATAAATGAGCCTATTAAAGCAACGACACCAAAGACTAACATCAAAATGGTACCAACTTTGATTCCTTTTAGAGATAAGACACCTCCAATTGTTATACCTATTGCCCAAACCATAGTTAATATATAAGGAATATTTAATTGCCAAACTGGAGGGGGTATCCCTCCACCCAATCCTGCAATTGTTAAACTAAGAGATGTTATTACTAAATAAAACACACCACCAATTAATCCAACAATCGCTCCTGCTTTTGAAGCCACATTTACCACTAGACTATTTATTATGATTTTTTGGATTAAAAAATTACACAGTAATGTAAAAAGATATTGAATCCTATAATTTAATCTTTTGTGGAATTATAATTGTTAAATAGTAAAAAGAATAATAATTTTATATCAATTAAAAATCGATTTTATTAGTAGGTGAAACCGCTATTGGTCGGACCATTGAAAATACTATTAGTAGGTGAGGCAGCCGTTGGTAAGACAAGTTTGGTTCAGAAATTTGTCAAAAACCAATTTGCAACTGATTATAAACTTACTGTAGGTGTAGATATTCTAACTAAAGATGTGGAATTCAAATCTGGAGAAATTGCTACTTTAAGTATTTGGGATATCGGCGGACAACAACGATTTGATTTTATTCGAGAAACATTTTATAAAGGAGCGACTGGGGCTCTAATAGTGTTTGATTTAACAAGAGAAGCGACATACACTGAAACAAGAAGATGGCTTTCCGATATTCGTCAAAGCGCAGGTAATATTCCATTCGCTTTAATCGGAAATAAAGAAGATTTACTTGGAGATGTTGGTGTAGTTATAGATCGAGATGAAGCTCGCTCTTTTGCAGAAAATGAGGGAAGTATTTATATAGAAACATCAGCGAAAACAGGTGTGAATGTTGAACATGCCTTTAGGGAATTAACTCGACGAGGAATCGAATTTCGTGAACACATTATTGGAGTTTTGGACGCCAATAATCATTATATTCAACCTGATATTAAGTGGTCGGATCTATTAATAGAATATAAAGATCAAATCAATTCACGAGTCAGAGAAATATTAAATTCCTCAAAAGAAGGCGATTTCCGATTTTTAATTCTAGGGAATGAAGAAGCACAAAAATTCTTAATATCAAAATTATTAAGCGTAGAGGGAGTTGTCTGGCCTCCAGAAGCTATCAATATTCTTTACAACACATCAAGTTATAAAATGAATTTGTACTCTAAGGATTGGAAATTTCAAGTTTTTTTCTTAAGCAATGTGAAGAAATTAAATGAAAACAAAGAGATTTTTCTTCAGGCATGTGATAAATCTGATGGAGTTATTATTTTCTATGACCCAAATGCCCGAGAAGATTTTATTAATGCAGCTGATATGTGTATTAGCCT
>JBATUM010000274.1:0-7689 GCA_049671145.1 Promethearchaeia archaeon | reverse complement strand
GTAATTTCAAGCATATTTTCTTCAACATTTGAGATAGACATTGGAAAAAAGTCAACATTAGGAATCCATAGCATTACAAACATTCCTGGACGATATGCCTTGGCAATTCTCTGATTTCTAACAATAAAACTTTTAATATCTGGAGAATATTCAACAATGGAATCAATTTCTACGTTCTCTACCTTGTTTCTAGTAATATCTAGTACTAATTCTTCATCATCTTTTCCAAGTGGTTTTATCTCAATGAATCCTTGATCTAAGGCTAAATCAAATACTTGTTTACCCCGTTTAGTTCTAATTATCAATGTGTCCCACCCTTGCTCACTACCAACCCTTCCCACTGAGATATCAGCAAACGATGCGGTATAGTCAGAACATGTAAAACATGCGTTTCTAAAGGCTTTTTCATAAAGATAATTAAAAGCAATTTCTTTTGTTGTTGAGTTTGTTTTAATTTTCATTTTAAAGTTATGTTGATGAGAATCAATCGTTTCAATCTGATTTGGTCTAATATCTAATTCCCTAAATAACTCACTCAATTGTTGATTATGAAATGTACCGAAACAAAAAGTACCAACTGCCAAAGAAACTAAATCATATGCTTCATAATCAAAAATAGGATGATTTTGTAACTTTCTTAACGCTTGAATTTGGCAAGGCGTTCCAACTACAGCAATATCATTAAACTCTTTATTAATAGCTTCTCCCACAAGCGATATCGTTGGACTTTGACTTGGTTTATAGCCAGCACATCTAAATAAATCTCGTTCATTTTTAGCAATCACAGGAAAAGGGCTGAAGTTTTCATCTTTATCAGTAATAATAGAAGCATCAATCAAACCATTTTTCATTGCAACCCATAATAAACCAGTTAAAGGTCCAGCACGACCAGGAATCACTTCTCTCGCCTTATCTGTTAATTTTACTGAATAAATACCAATATAATGCCCCAAAATTGTGTCATGCTTTTTTCCAAACACCCATTTATCCAATAATGATAATGAAATTCTATCGATTTCAGTCTTAGGACATAAGTTATAACATAATCCATAACCATCTCTACATGTATTTACATCTTTACAAGAGCCATCTTCTATAGGTATTTCCTTCTCTCTATTAAATTTAATATTTGCACAAAAGGCAGCACAAGCTCCACAATATACACAATTATTTGTTTTTATAATCTCATTTTCTAATTCGGTCCAACCTTTTTTAACTTTTTCAACATACATTTTAGTTATTATCCTCTTTCAATTGTTTAAGAAATTCCATAGCTTCTTGCTTACCCAGCTCAAAAGCTTCTAAATTTTTTTCCAAAGTAGAATTTGGTACGAACTTTTTAATCGTTTCAAGAGCAGACTCTTCAGAGAATAGTCTTGAAAGAATGGTAAATACACCCAGTAAAATGGAATTGCCAAATACAATATTTCCAAATTTTTCAACAGCCATTTTTTGAATTGGGGCACCTAAAGATTTTTCAACTCTCTCGGCAGCTCTAAATTTCTTAATTGTAGAGTTATCCCAAATTAAAAAACCGGTATTCGATTTATTTTTTATCATATTTGGTTTAACATCTCCGGCAGCTTCCTCAGAGAGAATTATTAAAAAGTCATAAGGTTCTAGAGCCTTTGGATAATCAATAATGTCCACATCTTTATCTAAATCAACAACAACTTCAGCCCAACATTTTCCTCCTCGGGCAGCAGACGAATAAGCTTCCGTTTGAGTCCCAGCTAAGCCCTCATGCAATGAGCTAGCAGTAATAATCATCTTACTCAAAGTAATTACTCCTTGTCCCCCATAACCTACGATACGTATCTCAAAACGAGCCATGTTTATTTTTCCTCCATAGCAATCCTTTGTATTTTAGCATACTCATCGGAATACTCAGGTTTGTCTGATTGGTATCTAAATTCACCTATTACATACTTATTAAATAGTTCTTCTTCACTCATGAATTTTGCTTGGTTTATTCTAATAGTATTTTTTTTAATCCAGTCAATCATTTTACCTCCTGTATCCATTTTTTCTCCTTCTTGTTCAATGTATTCAGCTCCTAAATTATCAAAGTTTTTCCTACCAAAATACGTAACACATGGAGTAATAACTTCAATAACAGATGTACCCTTGTGTTTCAATGCTTTTTTAAAATATTTCATATAAGTTCTGGGATGTGCTACTGTGGTTCTCGCTACGTAAGTGGCTCCCGCTGCTAATGCTAATTGTACTCCGTCGCTTCTATTTTCAAACATCTTATAAGGTGTTGTACTACTGCTTGCCCCATAAAGGGTGGTAGGTGCTCCTTGACCACCCGTCATAGCATAAATACTATTATTAAAAATAAAAATAACGCAATCAAGATTCCTGCGACATATATGAATAAATTGATTGCCACCAATTCCTAAGCAATCACCATCACCAGAGAATATTATTGGTTTCATCTTTGGATTAGCCATTTTAATCCCTGTAGCAACTGCTGGAGCTCTTCCATGAAGAGCTAGGATCTTTTGAGATTTTGCATGAACCAATAATAAAAGTTGACTATAACAACCAATTCCAATTATAGCTGGATATAAATGAGGATCTAATTTTTCATCTTCAAAAATCCGAGTGAAGATATGACCGATTATCCCATATCCACAACCAGAACAAAATCTTGTAGCAAAATTATTAAACATACTTCCTCCATATGAAAAGACTACATAAGGATGTTCTGGTTTCTCATTAGGAAGCATTCGGCCAATTCCTGACATTATTTAGCCACCTCCCTTATTATATTTAAAATATCATTTGGATGGTGAAATTCACAGACTTTAGGGATCCTTATAACAGGAGTATCAAGTTTAGTTACCCTCTCAACTTGTTCTGCAATATATCCTGTGTAGTTTAATTCGGGAACGATTATAGCCCTTACATCTTTAACTACTTCTTTGACTTGCTCATCAGGAAAAGGCCAAACTGTAACTAGTCTAAAAATACCAACTTTGATATTTTCTTTTCTTGCTATATCCACAGCTCTATAGCTTGAGCGAACTGGTAAACCGTATCCAATTATAACAATATCTGCATCGTCTAATTTGTATTGTTCAGTAATACAAATTTTATCTTTATTTTTATTTATCTTGTCCATAATTGCTTCCATGAATTGCATAGGTTTAGGTGTTGGCAATCCTTCATAATTATGTGGTTGATGTAGAAACAACGTTGGACAATAGTCAGTGCCCATTTGAGGAGGTTTAGGGATAATAAATTCCCCAGTAATGTCATCTTTATAGGTAAATTTCTTGACAAATTGATCAGGTGGGGGTAGTTCCCTATCAATAACTCTTGTTAGAATTTCTTCTTTAGGAGGAATATTAACTATCTCATGTAAATGACCTAAATATGCATCCGATAAAATATAAACAGGGCATCGATATATTTCAGCATAATTAAAGGCTGTTATTGTTAAATCAAAAAGTTCTTGACATGTTATTGGTGCAAGTGCTATTACCTGAAATTCTCCATTTCCAGAAAAACGTACTAATCCTATATCATTATGATGAGGTTCTGTCACAAAACCAGTTCCAGGACCATTTCTTTGGACATCACAAAAAACAAATGGTATTTCCAGATTTGCAGCCATAGATATTGTTTCTACCATCAATGATAAGCCAGGTCCTGATGTAGCTGTCATTGATTTTGCCCCTACCAAAGAGGCTCCTATTACTGAATTAATAGACGCTAGTTCATCTTCCATTTGCATACAAACTCCTTCAACTTGGGGTAATCTTAATGCTAAATGTTCAATCACCTCAGTACTGGGAGTTATAGGATATCCACCAAAGAATTTTAATCCTGATGAGATGGCACCTTCTGCCATCGCAATATTTCCCATCATTAAATGCCTTCCTTCTGGCAAAAATCTTTTTCCATTTCCATTATTCATTTTACATCCCTCCTTAAGTTGTGGCTTTTTCAGCCAATTTTTCTTCGTCCTCTTCTAAAACATAAATACACCATTCTGGGCATCCAAATTCACATCTTCGACAACCCGTACAGTATTGTGCTTTACCCTCTTTCACTTTTGGAATATAAGCAACTCTCATATTTAATTCATCTCCAATTTCTAAAATACCTGTTGGGCACACAGATACGCATATTGCACACTGGTCTCCGCCACATCTATTTTTATTGAAAAATAAAGTAAATTTTTTTTCCTTATTCTCTACTAAATTTGGAATTTTTGTATCAACTCTCTAAGAATTATATTAAATTAAAAAGTATTTTAGTTGTTATAAATTTCAGTTTACTTCAAAATAAGTATTACTTAAAATAACTAAAGGCAAAATAATTAAAACCTTTTTTTAAATTAAGACTATATCTTTATTATGAATAAAATAATTTTCTTAGGGTGTTTATCAAGTAGTAGATATAAAGATACATGCGAGAATGCCATAAAAATTATTAAATTATTAGATAATGAATATCAAGAATTGGAAAATCCTCCTTGTTGTGGTGCTCTTGCCCATCAAATTGCACCCATTAATGAAATAAAAGATCATGTAAAACTTGTAAATGATTGGTTTAAGGCTAATAATGTAAATGAATTGATTACTATCTGTGCTGGTTGCTATAATTATCTTACTCGTTATTATCCTAAATATTTGGGAACTGATTTTAAAGTTCATGTAATGCACTTGCTACAATTTATGAATAAAGCTGAAAATTTGAAAAAATTGAATCTAAAATATCCAGGTAAAAAATCAAAAATATATTATCATGATGCCTGTCATTTGAGAAATGCAGAGAACCCAATTATTGATGAACCACGGAGTATTATTAATTCAATTAAAGGAAACATTGTTCTTGGTGAAATGGAAAATAATAAGAAAAATTCGCTTTGTTGCGGAGCTGGTGGTGGTGTATATTCACTTTTTAAAGAAAATAGTGATTTCAGTTCTAAATTAATTTTTGATCAGATGAGAATGCCTAAAGCCTTGCTTACCGCTTGTCCGTTTTGTTATACTTCTTTTATTAGAATTAAGGAAGAAAATAATATTAAAACGCCTGTAATTAAATTTGAAGATTTTATTTTAAAATTAATGGAAGGGGTTGATCCTATAAGTGTCTGAAAAAGGAAAGGAATTATATAATGAAATTAAAGACAAATTGGAAGAATTGCACAGTGAAAATTCGGCTTATGCTCAATTTAATGAAATATGGAAGATGGCATGTGCTATTAAATATAAATCATACGATTTGAGATATCTTTATGAAGATACGAGTAGAGAATTTGTTGATGAGCACAGAGAACATTTAATTAAAATGAAGGAAGGATTTGTTGAAAATATAGATGAGTATGTAGACAAATGCATTAAAGTAATGGAAAATACTAATCACTTTAAAGTATATTTTGCGAAAACTAATGAAGAAGCTCAAAGAATTTTTATGGAAGAATTAGGTAATAATAAAGTTATTTATAAGTCAAAATCTTTAGAGGCAAAAGATGCAGGGATAATGGATATCCTTAAAAAAAATAATATAACTATTAAAGAAACTGACTTAGGAGATGTATTCTGCCAATTATTAGAATATGATTATCCAAGCTTTACTTTGGGTCCAGGAATACAATTTACTCCTGAAGAGATTGTCGCTAAAATAAAAGAAAAGTATGGTGTTGAAGTGGAATCTCAAGCTGAAGCAATTGTTGATTATTTTAGGAATACCTATCGTAAAGAATTACTTAATGATGTAAAAGTATCATTAACTTCTGCTAATGCAATATCAGCTCAAGATGGATCAATTGTTTTAGTAGAAAATGAAGGAAATATTAGTATTATTACAAGAGCAACAGAAAAGCATATAGTAGTAGCTGGGATTCAACGAATAGTCCCAAGCGTTTTTGATGCCCTGCTATGCGCAAAAATACAAGAAAGAATTATAAATGTAGATGGTGCTTATATTAGTTTTATTTCAGCTCCTTCAAATACTTCAGATGTTCAAGGACGCCGTGTATTCGGAATGTACGGAGCTAAAGAAGTAGTTGTTATTCTTGTTGATGAATGGCGTATGAAAGCTGTAAAAGAAAACCTTTTCTATAAGGATATGTTGAAATGCATCGGTTGTAAAAGCTGTGATCTCGTATGTACTGCCTCTAGAGCATTTGGAAATATTTATGCTTCTAAATATGGAATTGGTGCTATAAATATTGTTCGTGATTATATTCATAATGGTATTGAAGTAGCAGTCGCAGATGGTTTGTTCTTATGTACTGGATGTGAAAATTGTACTAACTGGTGTCCAACAGGAGTAGATTTAGCAGAGATGATAAGACAACTAAAAAGAATAGCGACTGAAGAGGGTTTATGCCCCCCATCATTAGAACAATATAAAGAAAAAATCTTTAGAGATAAAAATCCATTCAAATAAAAATCCTATAATTTTTAAGCTATTTAGAGTGAAGACTCTGGAATGGAGAGGCTGTACATCTCCAAATAGCCACATCCTCAAATCCCAACTCTTCAGCGTGCGTTTTTATTCCATTACATGTAGATTTTAATTTCTGCCAAATAATTGCGGCGATATCTTCTACTGATTTACCATTGGTTATTATTTTACTAGCATCAACATCTATGTTACTTGCCATCCAATTGCAGGTATTAGGGTTTCCACATATCTTTATCACGGGTGCTACAGGATTACCACATGGACTACCTCGACCTGTAGTCATAATAATAACATTTGCTCCAGCAGCGGCTAATCCTGTCATTGATTCAACATCTATTCCTGGTTCTACCATTAACCATAAACCTTTTCCCTTTGGACTTTCAGAATAATCAAGTACTCCCTGAATTGGAGCTTTTCCAGCTTTAGCAATTGTACCCAAAGATTTTTCTTCAATAGTTGTCAAACCCCCTTCAATATTACCGGGGGTGGGTTGAATTCCCCGAAAATCAATTCCATATTGTTTTAAATTCTCAATAAAATTGTTTAAAGTTGAGTGTATTTTTTCAGCTACTCTCTCATCTATTGCGCGTTTAATTAATAAATGCTCTGTACCGATCCACTCAGTAAATTCTGGTAAAATTGAAGTTCCTCCTAATTCAACAATTTTATCAGATATAATACCAACTGCTGGATTAGCAGAAATTCCAGATATTGAATCTGATCCTCCACACTCGAGCCCTAATACTATATGTGAGAAATCAAATGGTTCACGTTTTAATTCTTTTGCTTCTTCAGACATCCGTTTTCCAATTAATATACCTTTCTCTATAGCCGCTTTTGATCCTCCTTGTACATCTTGCAAATTAAAGTATTCTACGGGTTTTTTTTCTCTTTTTATATTTTTTGCTATTAACTTATTGCTCATATTTTCACAACCCAATCCTACGATAATAGCTCCATAGATATTAGGATTACACCCTAATCCAACTAGCGTTCGTTGTGTATACGTAAAATCTGGACCAAATTGCCCACATCCAAGAGGATGAGTTATTGCTACTGCATCTTCAAATTGATTTGCAATTTGTTGAGCTACATGATTAACACAAACTACAGAAGATATAATAGCAATTTTATTTCTGATGCCAACTTTCCCTTTCGGTCTCTCAAATCCTAAAAATTCTTCTTTCATTCTGTCATATCCTCTAAATAATGACTTTTAATATTATGAGTATGTATCCAATCTCCAATTTGTATATCTTC
>JBATUM010000273.1:0-1777 GCA_049671145.1 Promethearchaeia archaeon | reverse complement strand
AATCAAAAAGAGCAATGAAATCAACAATTAGTGAACTTTTAGATTATCTAAATTCTAATTATAAAAATTTTGAAATTACAAAAATTGTACCTCAAAAATTATACGATAACGGTATTAAAAAGGAATGTGGGCGATGTCATCAAATAAAACCTTATAAAGAATTTAATAAACGAGGAGATAGTAAAAGTTTAAAGTCAATATGTAAAAAATGTATACTTGCTATTACTGGTATTAAAACCTTCCGAAATAAAATAAGGATTATAGAAAAACTTGGAGGAAGATGTCATAAATGTAAATCAGATATTGATAAACTTCCTGTATTAACTTTTCATCATCTTCACAAAGATTTGAAAACTTTAAATTATGGTCATATTTCCAATAGAAGCTTCAATAGGATTATCTCAAAATTAAAAACTGAAAAAGTTGTTCTACTTTGTTCAAATTGTCATTCAAAAGAACAGACTAAAATTTTCAATATATTCAAAGAAATGATTTTAAGTAAAGATATTTTCCATTTTGCACCAGATCAAATTCATGAGCAGATAATGGAATTTATAAAAAACCATAGTTCTTCAAAAAATAAAAAAAATTTTATCCAAAGTAGCTATAAAGCACAATTAATCCGCTGGCTAAAAAAAAGATATATAATTGAGAATCTTTATGGAGGAACATGTATAGGATGCGGGGAAATGTCCATAAATGATCTTCCGGTTTATGATATTCATCATCGATCACTTAATAATAAAGATAATATCCGTTGGACTGGTATTTCTAATTCTTCCTGTTCAGATATAGCTGAGCTCTTAATGAAAGAAAATTGTGTAATGCTGTGTTCTAATTGTCATCAACTTATTCATGCCACCCGTTTTATTGAGAATATTGATGAAATTCTTGACGATGATGAGTTAAAATTTAAAAGTAAGGAAACTGTGAATAATATTTTAATTAATATCCAATCTTTTAGATTTCCTAATATTAAAACGGAAGATCTTTTCACTAAAGAAATTCCTTATGGAGAAGCATGGAAAAATTATCTTAGCACAATTTATGAAATCATCAAAGAAAAAGGAGAGAATCAATTTACTAATATTGAAGTTGCTGATAAGCTGGATGTCATACCTGCTTCAGTAGATCCTTTCTTGCGAAAGTTAAGAAAGAAAAAATTAGTTATACTCATTAAAAGAAATAATAATACTCCAAGTATCTATGCCTTAACTGAAAATGGCAAGATCACCGCTAGAAAATTAGAAAAGTAATAAAAAATATAGAAAAATTTAATCAAATGAAGGTCTTCCCTTCTTATGAATCGCCATTCCATATACATCTTCAGCTGCTTCTAAAACCATCTCTGAAATAGTTGGATGACTGTGGATTACTTCTCCCAGCTCGTGAGCTGTTAATCCGTGTTGCATTGCTAAAGCAATCTCTGCGATAAGCTCGGGTGCCTCAGCTCCGATACATGAAGCCCCAATTATCTTATGACTTTTCTTATCAACCAAAATCATTAAAAATCCACTCTCCTCAGACATACACTTTGCCTTGCCCAATGACATATATGGAAACCTTCCCATTGCAACATCGATTTCTAGAGCCTTTGCTTGATTTCTTCTTAATCCTACAGATCCAATATTAGGATTTGTAAAAATTGTCGCTGGTATTACATTATAATCTGTTGTCCTTTCCTTGACCGGAAAGTTACCAATACTAGCTAGTGCATTAGCAACTGCAATATCTCCCATATAACTTGCAACATGAGCTAACATTGGAGCTCCTGAAG
>JBATUM010000272.1:0-2449 GCA_049671145.1 Promethearchaeia archaeon | reverse complement strand
GAAGAACACAAAACTTCTTAGCTTAAGAATTTTTATATTTTTGAATTATTTAACCACAATATTAACTTATTTAACAATGGGTGTATATCATTAAAATAGAGTATGCAAATCGATTAGGGAGATTGCCTAAATATATTTTTACTGCAATTGAAGAGCTAAAAGAACAGAAAAAAAAAGAAGGAATGGATTTAATTTCTCTTGGTATCGGAGATCCAGATCTGTCTACCCCAAATATAATTATTGAAGAATTGATCAAACAAGTTAAATTACCTGAAAATCAAAAATATCCATCCAGTATGGGTGAGAAAGAATTTAGAGAGACAGTAGCAAAATGGAATAAAGTAAGATATGGTATAAGTTTAGATCCATCTACAGAAGTTTCTCATGTCTTAGGAGGTAAAGAAGGAGTGGCAAACATTGCAAGAGCTTTTATTAACCCAGGAGATCTCGTATTATGCCCTAATCCTGGATATCCTGTTTATGAAAATGGTGCTACAAAATTATGCGATGGAGAGCCATACTTAATGCCATTAAAAAAAGAAAATAATTTCTTACCAGAAATTGAAGCAATTGATAAAGATGTCCTTAAGAAAGCTAAGTTGATATATTTAAATTACCCTAATAATCCTACTGGTGCGATAGCTCCTAGAGATTATTTGAAAAAAATGATTGATTTTGCTGAAGATTATAATTTTATTATAGTTTATGACAATCCATATTCAGAATTCACCTATGGTAATTATATTGCCCCCTCTATATTGCAATTTAGTTTAGATCACGTAGAAATCAACAGCGCATCCAAAATGTTTAATATGACAGGTTTTCGATGCGGTTGGATAGCTGGAAATGCTGAAATAATTGAGGGCCTAAGAAAAGTTAAATCTCAAATTGATTCGGGGGGTTCAATTTTTATTCAAAAAGCACTAATTAAGGGTCTTAATGAATATACTTCGCAAAAAAAACCAGAAATAGTCGCAGAAACTATGCGAATTTATGAAAAAAGGCGAGATGTATTAGTTAATGGTTTAAATAAAATGGGGTGGAAAACTGAGAAACCAAATGCAACGTTTTATATTTGGACTCAAATTCCTGAGGGGGAAGAAAATAGTATGGAGTTCACTAAAAAACTAATAAATGTGGGTGTTATTGTCACACCTGGTATTGGATTTGGAAGATATGGAGAGAGATTTGTTAGATTTGCATTAACACAATCTGTTGAGAGAATAAATGAAGCTTTAGAAAGGATTGAAAAAATAATTAATTAAAAAAGAAAGATTATATAATTATTTATTTTGAATTTTTTCCATATTTACTCCAAAGATACCCCATCTTTCTCTGATCTTCGCTTTCTATCTTACCTTGCGGAGAATTAGAGTAATCTAAAACCATTATAACAGGGGCTTTATCTGAATCCCAATCTTTATAATAATCTAATATCATTTCAGGATCTAGGTTCTCTGCTAATTTTTTTTTCGTTTTTTTCACCTCTTTTTTATTAATTGAATTATCACGCAGAGGAATCAATCCTTAACCTACCATTTTCTTAAAATTTCATGGAATATTATGTTGAGAGAACAAATCCCTAAAACTTAAAAGAAAAGGGTAAGAAGAAGGATTTATTCTCTCTTCATAATACTACAACTGGGATAAAAGCTCTCTTATAGCCTTCCCGTGGTAATGTAGTATTATGATGTGAAAATACCATTTTTAGTATGATAGATTGTTATTAAAAATAAACAGGTGTAAACTTATAAATTTACCCATTTCGTTCCCATTTGTCAAGATATTAGGGCGTATAGTTTCTCTATTTTTGTCAAAACAATTTTAAAGTAATTCTTTAAGATAGTTATTATTTTAAATTATGATAATTTATGAAAAAAAAAATAGTTCTAATTGGAGCTGGTTCAACTTCTTTTGGACCTTCAATGTTTACCGATTTATATTTAAGTAAAGTTTTAGATGGTTCTACAATAGTGCTCCATGATATTGATAAAGAAAAATTAGAAATCATTTATGAATTACTTACGATTGAAAATGAATCGAGGAATAATAAATTCATAATTGAACGCACAAACAATAGAAGAGAAGCTTTAGAGGATGCAGACTTCATAATAAATTCTATTGAAGTCGGTAACCGAATGGAACTATGGAGGCAAGATTATAAAATACCCAGAAATTATGGTTCTACACAAGTTTTAGGAGAGAATGGGGGACCAGGTGGTATATTTCATTCATTTAGAGTAATTCCTCCGATTATTGAGATTTTAAAGGATGTAGAAAAAATTTGCCCAAATGCATTTTTCATCAATTTTTCCAATCCAATGTCAAGAGTATGTTTAGCAATTAAAAGGAGTACTAATCTCAATTTTATAGGCCTTTGTCATGAAATCCATTCTCTTGAACATCATATTCCACTTATGTTTAATAATAAGCTTGGAGATATGAGAAT
>JBATUM010000271.1:0-4142 GCA_049671145.1 Promethearchaeia archaeon | reverse complement strand
GAGGATAGTAAAAGAAAGGTTAAAGGATATAGTGGAGGAATGGTCCGAAAGCTAAATATGCTTGTTGCATTGATTCACGATCCAAAAATAGCATTTCTTGATGAACCAACAGTTGGAATGGACCCTAGAGCTCGTAGGAAGGTTTGGGAATTTATAGGATCTCTTAAAAACCAAAATAAAACCACAATTTTGACTACTCATTATATTGAAGAAGCTGAAGCTCTCTCGGATAGAGTTGGCATTATTGATTATGGTGAACTTATTGCACTTGGTACTCCAAAAGAATTAATGGAAAAACATGAAGCTAAAAATTTAGAAGAAGTATTTCTTAAAATAACGGGTAGAAGAATATTGGAGGGGATTTAAAAATGAAAATGCAAAAAACATTAGCTCTTGTGAAAATGGAATTAAAAAAAATTATACGAGAACCAGCTTATTTATTTTTAATGATTTTATTTCCCGCAGTGCTCACTCTAGTGTTTGGGTTAGCCTTTGGAACAACCCCTTCAGGAACACCTGGAAAGAATCAATTTGATTTTATGGCACCAGGATTATTTGCTTATGCTTGTATTTTTATCATTATGGTTGTAGCTCAATCGTTTAGTGATGATCGCGAACAAGGACTATTAAAAAGGATAAATATAACTCCTACTACATCTGGAGAATTCATGGGAAGTCATGTTATTTCAAATACTTTACTTTCCATCGTTCAGGTAGCAATTGTTGCTGTTTGTTCACTCATTATAGGTTTTCGACCAGAAGGAGGTGTTACAGGATTCATTTTAGCATTTATCTTCATAATAGTTCTATCTGTATGTTCTGTTGGATTCGGGCTTATAACAGCTACTGTAGCAAAAACTGCAGGAACAGCTACCGGATTGTCTTTTATCTTTATACTTCCACAGATGTTTTTTGGTACGTTTGTTCCTCTAAATGATGCAACGAGGATGATTGGGTATTTTTTACCAAGTTATTATGCTACTGATGCATTAAATCTAATTTTTCTTGAAGGAGCTCCTTTAACAGAATTAACAATTTGGATCGATCTAGGAATCTTAACAATAATGAGTGTTGTAATTGTCCTTCTCGGTATGTTATTATTCAAAAAATATGGGAAAGCTTAAAACGAGAATAATTACACAGAGTTTTTTCTTTTTTTTTCTTTTTTCAAAAGAAATTATCCATATTTTTAAGAAATTTTTAAAGCACAGAAACCAATTAATTACTAAAATTTTATTACTATAATGTGATTTTTAAATGAAAATTGTATTTCATGAAAGGTATTATAATTCAAGTTATACTTATGATCCAGCAGCAGAAGCAGGACGACTTGAGGGAATTATCAATTTAATGAAAGGCAAGTCAGATTATGAATTTGTAAAACCTGAACCTGCTCTAGAGGAGGATATTCTCAGAGCTCATACAGAAAGGCACTTAAGAAATATCAAACGAGATCCCCTATTATTTGAACTAGCTTCACTTGCTGCAGGGGGTGCTATTTTAGCAGCAGAAGAAGGATATAAAGGAAATCCAACTTTTGCTGTGATACGTCCTCCAGGGCATCATGCTTCAGCGGATTCTTGTTGGGGTTTTTGTTTTTTCAATAATATAAGTATAAGTTTACTGAGGTTGTTTTCTGAGGGAAAGATAAAATCAGCATATGTGTTAGATTTTGATTTGCACACCGGAGATTAGAACTTTAGTTCAGAGTTTCAAAACGGATATGGCAATATCAATATCTTAAAAAACAGAGATGATGATTTCCGCGTTAAGATTTTAAATCCACATTCTAATAGTCCTTCTAGTTATATCAAAGAAGTTGAGTCTTATATGAAAAACTTAGAGGACATAGACATTTTCGTGGCAAGTGCGGGATTTGATCAAGGTATTGAGGATTGGGGTCATTTGTTATTTCCAGAAGATTATACAGAATTAGGAAGATTAATGAAGGAATATTCAGAGAAATTATGCAAAGGTCGGCGGTATGCGTTATTAGAGGGTGGATACAATCATAATGTATTACCAAAAAATGTAGATTCCTTTTGTCAAGGGTTTAAATAATTTAATTTTTTTCTAACTATTTCTTGAAGTCCATGGATTTGATATTTTTATTTATTAAGATAATTCTTTAATGAAAATGCTACTAAATTTGAAAGAAATCTAACAAATTTATCATCTGTATCAAAAAATTCCATTACAAATAAATGATGATATATAATCGCATTAAGAAGATTATATATGAAGATGAATAAATCTATTAATTTATTTTGGGGAATTTTTTTAAAGTTTTCATTTATCTTTCTTAACTTTTGCGCTTTATCTTTAAAAATGTTGAATATCTTCGTTTTATGGGCATCAAGTAATACTTTATCAGATTGTATGGCAGATCTAAAAGCTAGGTTATACCCTTTATTTTCTTGGTGATTTTTAAATAAATCTAAAACAAAATGATCGAGAAGATCTCTTATATTTTCATCATTCATGCTAACTAAATCCTGACTACCCATAAAAGTTTCCATCGATTCTTCAAAATATTTTCTTATAATATCTTCTTTTCCTTTCGGAAAATACTTATAAATCGTACCAATACTAATCTTAGCTGATTTTGCAACCTTATTTGTACTTGTTTTGTGATATCCCTTTTCTAAAATTAGATTAAAGAATGTATCATAAATTCGGTTAATTTTTTCTTGTTTATTTCGAATAAATTTTTTGTTTGACATAATGAAAGTATTAAATGAGTAATTACTCATTAAGTTTATAAGTGAGTAAATACTCACTTACTTAAATATTTTTCTTAAAATCAAAAGGTTGTGTTAAAAATAAATGACTCAAGTAGAAACCATAAAATTCCACAAACCTATTGATCAAAATGATCTAAGTATTGTGGAAAGTGTTATATATCCTATCTTTTCTAAGAAAACTAGAAAAGAGGAACATTATTGGAATGAAATCCGTTCATTATTATTATCGGCTATGAAATGTTTTAACGTTAATTCTCTTAAAAGAAATATTTTTTGGTTATACGTAAATAGAACCATAACTAAAGGTCTAAAAAAAGGATTACCTCTTATAAAAGTTGAAGAAACACTGCGTAAATTTATTAGAAGACATGTTGATAGTGAAAAAGATTTAAAGGCTGAAGAATTTCAATATGCTAAAACAAGGTTTGAAAAAGTAAAACAATACGTCATAGGAAAGAAGATACTTGATCTTGGTGCTGGAAATGGGCTTTTAGCTCTAGAGATTAAAAAACAGCTTGATAAAGAAGTTATATTGGTTGATGTTGTTGATTATAATTATACAGACTTACCATTAATCTTATATAATCAAGAAGATAAAGTACCATTAGCAAATAAAGAAGTAGATACTACCATTCTATATACTGTCTTACATCATGCGAGTGACCCCAAACATCTATTGGAAGAGGCAACGAGAGTAACGAGACAACGTTTAGTAATCAAAGAAGCTTATATTGAGGAAGATGATATTAGGATAACTAATAGTTTTGTTGATTGGTTTTATAATCGAGTAATTGGCGATGAAGATATCAATGTACCTCTTAATTTTCTTAAAGTGGAAGCGTGGAAACAACTTTTGAAATCATATGGATTTGAAGTGATTGAAACTAATTATGTTGGAATTGATGAACCTGCTGTACCAGAACAACATGTATTTATTATCGCTGAACGTACCATTTAATTAAAAATTAATTTGGCAAATAAAAATTGGTTTAAAAAAATTAATTGATTTGATAAAAACGTTCTTCAAATTCAGGAATTTAAATAAAAGAAAAAGAGATATGAATTTTAAATCCTATTTTATTTGGTAGAAATATTCTTCGAATTCAGGTTTCCCTTCATATTTCCTCAAAAATAATAGTGGAGCTTTTTCTATATTCTTAAGTAAATAGGATGGAGGTTTAATTCCCGCCTTTTTCAAGGCTCCTTGTATCTCCTCAACATCAGGAGGACAACCTTTTATTGGAATGCATTCATTAATATTTGGATGATCCTTGTTTTTGTTACATTGGCATTGTCCTAATAAGATTGTTTTATTCATTCCTGGTGTTGGTTCCATAACTTTTCCAGTAAGCACTTCTATATTATCAAAATCTTTTCCTTTCCATGCTTCCTTAATTG
>JBATUM010000270.1:0-5874 GCA_049671145.1 Promethearchaeia archaeon | reverse complement strand
AAATAATAATGGTTTAAATCGAAAGTAAAAGTATTATTAGTCTCAACGCTATTATTAATAGAACCTAGTTTTTCAAATGCATTAGTATAAATGTTAAATGCTTCCAAATCAAGCTTATCAACAGAGGCATTTACGGATGTCTCAATTGTAACATTTATAGCCTTGAATAAATTAGGTGTAAGTAAACTTGTCGTAATATTGAATGCAAGCCACTCCTGATTACTCACAACTGATAGGTAAATATCATCAGAGATTGCTAAATTTGCTGTACTACCTGATAATGATGTATAATTATGAGGACTAACTGCTGCAATATATGGAAAATTTCCAGCAAAAATAGAATCTAATATGAATTGTTGTGGAAAAATTGTTATGTTATCACCGATTCCTATTGAAGGATTATTTTTTATAAAAGTTTCATCCACTACACATACACTTTCTGTCGTATTGAGTAGTTCTTCCATTGTAGAACCAACATATCCAATACTTTTGTTTATAAGACTATTATTTCCAAAGTACAAATCAGATTTAAGATTACCAGTTGAATTTGTATGAATACCAGTAGCCGGAGCTGCATAATTTATTATTGAACCGTTAAAAGCTATTGGTGTAAAATAATCCATTCGAGTCGTATAATACTCAATTCCGTTGATGTTATTAAGAATATCCTCAATAATAGAAAAGTTAAACCAATTTGGTTGAACGAGGTCTAACATAGGATTTCCAGTTTGAGTTAATTGTCTGAAAACCAGATCAGTACCGCCACCAGGTAGGTTTTTATTAGCAATTTCTTCGTAGATTTCCCAAGAGATAAACGTATTATAAGTTTTTCCTTCACCTTGAACTCCCAAGAGATCTAGTGATGAAAACCCCTGAATGCTTCGAACAATTGCTGTAATTGTCATATTTACTGTAAACGTATCTTCATGTGCATTATAATCATCTGCATCAAGTATTGCAGTTAGATTCGCATAAGTTGTTCCTAGTGAAAATCTTACAGATAAATTTCTACCCACATTCAAATTATAATCATCCGCAAAATCTTCATCAATTATGATGTTATTACCCATTTTGATTTCATCCATCATTTCATTAAGAGTCATTGTTGTAGGGGAAATTATAGTAGTTTTAGTCAGATGTTCTTTAACTTTATCGGTGTCCAAAACATTTACCATAATAGTGGTATTGTATTCTCGATCAAGTAAGCTATGTCCAATCCAATCATTATTTATTTGAATTTGTGCATTTTGATGACTTACTCCCATTACATCATCTACTCCTGATTGATTAATGAGACCCTCTTCGAAAGATCTGGGTGTATTAAAAGTATATAGTCGTATATCAGCACCCATAAAGTCATCAATTGTAGTATCTATACCGGCTCTCATTGAATCCATCATTACACTCATCCCTATAAGAAAACTTGTTGTTAAAGCAATCATAGTGAATGTAAGAGATGTTCTTCTTCGATGTCTTAATATATTTTTTTCAGTTAATAATTTTGTTTTCCGTAGATAAGGAGAAAATAAAGTCACAAAAACTTTATTAAGTGGTTTTATACTAAGCACAAGTAACCAAATAATCCCAAATAAGATTAGTATAGGAGCAAACATTGTAACTACCATTCCTTGATCCATCCCTGGGATTGAATCTGAGGTTGGTACAAATGCCATTGTAGATTCAGGAGCTAAAATCATAAGTAATGCCCCAGATAAGATGAGCAAACTACATGAAATGAAGAGTATTATTCTTTTCCAATAATGTTTTTTCTCCCTTTTAGATTTTTCCTCAATAGGATTTAAGCATTCAATGATAGGTTTGCGACTTGCTTTCCAACTAGGGTAAAGTGAAGCAATAATACAAGAAACTAACCCGATCACAAATGTAGTTATTAGAGTTGTAGGAAGTAAAACAATATCAAAATTTGAAATTGTAAACCCTCCAAATTGTGCTGCCAGACTTTGAATTGATTGTAATGTGACTGAAAAAATTACATACGAGATGAAATAGGAAAAAATTGTTCCTATTGTTGCTCCTATTATTCCCATCACTGTACCTTGGGTTAAAAACAATTTAAAAGTTTCAGATTTAGATGCTCCTATTGCTTGGAACATACCTGTCTCATATTCTTGTTCTTTTTTAATAATGTTAAAAATATTCATCATTAGTATAATTGAGAGGATTAATGCGACTAAACCAAAAATTAGAAAGACAGTCTCTAATGTATTCATTGTAGTACTAATCAACTCTAAATTGCTTGATTTTAAGTCGTTAACTTTCCAATCTCTTCCATCATTAAGAGCTTCTAAAGAATTTTTAATGCTCTCGACGACAGAAGATACACTGTATATATCATCAACACCTACAACACCTAGATTATATTCACCAGTATGATTTTCTGTACCATCCACGAGTTCATGAGTATTATTGATATTTACAAAAATACCTTGTCCTCCACCACCAATTCCTACCAGATCCATTGTAGATTCTGATGGATTTTCTGGATCAAAATCTTTCCCTTCACCGATATCCCGTATTATAGCAACAACAGTATATTCAAGCCATGTTCCTGTATTTAGAGGATCATAGCCCAGAGTTTCTCCTTCATTTGGTAGAATCCACACACTATCATTTGCTTTAAAATTTTTTCCTAATTGAATTTTTAGTGATTCTGAAATAACTAATACTCTATCTCCAGTATTCTCGTGGGTATAATCAAGAAGTTCTTCAATTGTGTCCTCATTACTCACTGAATCCAATATAAAAGGCTTCCCACCTAATTCTCGTTCATTTACATCTTGATGATCAATACCGTATAACCCTGTTCTTGTGCTATTATCTACTTGGCTTCCACTATCAGTTGCACTAATGTAAACATTGAAACCTGAAATCCGATAAGCTATTGATTCAACGTGTCTTATAGCTTCAATTTCATTATTTATTTCATCAGGTTCAAACCAACCATCAGTACTATTAGCAGATCTAATTAAAATGTCTGCAGTACCTAACTGCTCATCTATCGTATCTAACATCATTACTTTGAATGAATCAGATACGATCATTACACCCCCAAACAAAGCAACACTAATGACAAGTGTTATTGTCGTTAAGATATAACGTATTTTACGCCGTTTTATATTACGGAAAGCAAGTTTTAGTATTACACCCATGTTCTTATTTTCTCATTTTTTTGAAGTTTTGCTAATTTATTTTCCATTTCAACTTTATTCTTTTCAATGATTTCTAAAATTAAATTTATAATTTAATTTCTATGAAAAATAAAGTTCTAAAAGAAAGTTCTAAAAAATATTTAGGTTAATTATTATTATTACGATTCCAATCTAAAAAATGTTAGGCTTTAAATTTAAAGTTAATAAGTTTATTCTCAGCTGCTTTAAGAATTTTAATAAGCTTTTGCTTAACCTCTTCAGTGAGTTGTTTGGGTTTATGAGTTTCCAATATCTTAAGAGTTTTTATTTTTACTATTTCACCATAGCTCATCTTACCTTTTTTTATCCAACTCTCAGGATCATCGCGATTTAAGTATTTTGGACGCCAAATCTCCTCTCTAAAATGTTTAACTGTATGCATTTCGGCTAGAAATACTCCTCCCGGTCCGACCTTGCTTATCACATCAAATGCTAGCTTTTCTTTATCGATTTCAAACCCTTTAACGAATCTTTTAACATAACTTATAATTTCATCACACATTACTATAGAGACAGGATTACCCACTAAACCCTGACCCAAATATCCCACATCATGAATTAGGTTTGCTCCATTTAGAGATGAGAGGAGGGTTGCGAAAGAATGTTCCATTGCTGCTTGCTGATCCAAACAATGAGCATCAGATCCTACTGTTGACCACATAGGTATTTTATAATGATGATATAGGTCTGCAAATGCGGAATTTCCAAGATGAAATTCAGGCGCTCCATAACAGAATGTTGCTGTTTTCATATCAAGTGGTACTACTCCTAACCCAGAAATAATGGGTGCCCCTTTCTTTCTCAACTGATGTAGTACGATTCCACTTAAAGCTTCTGCGTTTGCTTGCGCAATACTACCCGCTAAGGTTACTGGTGTGGTTCCTCCGATTATATCTCCGGGAGGATAACATATTGGGATTTCCTTGTCAGCACAATAAAATAATTTATTAACTGCTCCAAATGAGTGGGAAAGCGGTGCTGTTGGCTCAGAATAGTGAATAATAAATGGTTTTTCTTTAAGCTCTTTCTCTCCTCCAATGATGGTTTCTGCCATTTTAGAAATAATTTCTAAATCTTCCCTTCCTGCAGCTGTGAAAAATATAGGCTTTAAAGAGTTTTCCATCATGGTTTTCGCACATTGAATATACATTAAGTTGGTTGGAACATCACTCGGTAATGCGAATGATGCAATAAAATCCACATTTTCACAAAAATCAGCTACAATCGCAGCATTTTTCACATCCTCTAAAATTGAAAATCTTAATTCATCAGTTTTCAGATCAATGGTTCTTAGTAGATCAGTTCCAAGGCCATAATAATTATTTTTTCCCTCTAATCTCATCGTTTCTTCACCCTCCCGATTGTAGATAATAATTTGAGAAGGAGCACTACGGATGTTTTCATCAACTAACCATTTTGGTATGTGTACTATATTGGTTTCTTCCACAAAACATTCGCTATTTTCTAATAATTTCCTTGCTCCTTCATGGGATACTCTTATCCCGATTTTTTCCAGAATTTCCAAACTAGCTAAATGCAAACGATTAATTTGTTCTTCAGTTAAAAGATAATAATGAGGTTTAACCTCATTTTTATTATATTCTCGCATTCTTATAGAACCTCAGGGTTATTCAATACAGTATTGTTTAATTATTCTTCAATATTTGTTAGAATATACTTTTGAATTTCATAAAACTAAAATCATCATAATTAATTTGGGACATATTATTAAGCTTATTAATATTCTATACAAGGTAAAGTTAACCCACCACTAAATCTGAGCATAAAAAATTAGCAGAAAAAATTAAGTTTAATATTTTTAAAGCATTTTTTTTAGATATAGTATCATTAAAAATAGTTCCAAGAAATGATAGCAAGAATCTGGCATGGTTGGACTTCATTTGAAAATGCTAATACTTATGAAGACTTACTTAGAAATAAAATATTTCCGTCTATTGAAAATAGAAACATAAAAGGATATAGGAAAATAAGTCTTTTAAGACGCCCCTTGGAAAACGATGTTGAATTTATTACAATAATGATTTTTGATAATTTGAGTGCTGTAAAAGAATTCGCTGGGGAAGTTTATGAAAAATCCTACGTTCCTAAAAAAGCACAAGATGTTCTTTTAAGACACGATAAAATCTCACAGCATTATGAAATTGTCAGTGAATTCTATTACTAATAAATTTTTTGTACTCTCAAGGATGTAAGACTCATTAAAATTATGGTAATTATTACTTCTTATCTAAATTTTCCTTTACTCAATGCTCTTGAAAGAGATGGTCCCTTAGGTGGAATTTAACTTCTTTCAATTCAATAGAAGATATAATACATCAAAGCTTATAAGTATGTAATACATACTTACATATATGAGAACGAATATTGTGATTGATGATGAGTTAAGAGAGAAGTGGTGGGAAATCAAAAGAGAAGCGGATCATCTCAATATGAAAATAGGTGATTATATTATTTTCTGTCATGATCTTAGAAAAAAGATGGATAACAAGGATAAGATTCTGGAAATTATAAATAATCCTTTATCAGAGGGTTTAAAAAACGTAGATGCAATAAAGGCAAGTAAGAGCATGTGGAAATCATGAGAGGAATTGATTCGAATATTCTTGTATATGCATTAAATAAAGATCTTCCAGAACATTTACTT
>JBATUM010000269.1:0-3509 GCA_049671145.1 Promethearchaeia archaeon | reverse complement strand
ATAGACTATATCGTGTAAGCAAAGCTTTATTGTTGAAAACTAAACCGCGACTTAGCAATTTAGCTAAAGCTGAAGAATTATTGAAAGAGGTAATTGAAGAGGATGATTGGCAAATTATTGCTATAATTAATCTTTGTGACATACTCTTAATAGATTTACGCAATACCAACGATATGGAAGTGGTGGATGAAATAAAGGATTATATTGGTCAACTATTAAATATTGCCGAAAAAACGCATTCATACCCGCTTCAAGCCGAAGCGTATCTATTACAAGCAAAATTTGCATTAATCTCATTGAATCTAGAAGAAGCTCGAAGATTATTAACTCAAGGACAGAAAATTGCTGAAAAATATGGACTTTCCCTATTAGCTCGGAAAATTTCAAATGAACATGATGAATTACTTAAGCGGTTAGACATGTGGGAAAATTTGAAAGATTCAGATATATCATTGGCAGAACGCATAGAATTAACTCGTTTAAATGAACAAATGGGACAAATGATCCGAAGACGTGAGTTAGAACTTCCTGATTTACTAGAAGAAGACCCAATCGTACTTTTAATCATTTCAGAAGGTGGAAATCCGCTATTCTCTCATTCTTTTGCTAAAGAATGGTCTTTCGAAGATCATCTCTTTGGGGGTTTTCTAACTGCGGTTAATAACTTTAGTAATGAGATGTTCTCTAAAGGACTTGACCGTGCTATTTTTGGTGAATTTACACTACTTATGAAAGCTGCTACTCCATTCTTGGTGTGCTATTTATTTAAGGGGCAGTCATACCTTGCTCAACAGAGGATAAGATATTTTGTTGATAATATACGAACAAATAATAACATATGGCAAGGATTAAATAAGTTTTATCAAACAAATCAAGAGATTCAATTAAAGGATATTCCCTCTCTCGAACCTGTAATATCTGAAATATTTATTGACAAAATAATTCCTTAAAGGTGTTAGAGTAATTATATTTATTACTATAATTTGCTTATTATAGTAATTAAATTTAAAAAGTTATTCTCCAAAATTTTCAAATACAATAGCTTTATTAAATGTCTTAATAAGGTCCTGATGTGAGATTTTTATAGATAAAAATATCCCCTTAGATGGATTGGAACCTTATTTAAAATGAAAAATAGCAATTTTATAACCTTATAATCTTATTCATAATTCTTCTTCTAACTCTGCTAACTCTGCAAGAAAAAGATCAGCAATTACAAGCCATTTTTGTTTCAAATCAAATTGTACAAAACAACTATTTGTGAGTGCTTTCCCTTTCTCCAGGTTTTCAATTGCTAGCTTATAATACCCAAGCTCTCTATAACAAATTCCCAATTTAATATATGTTTGGTAAACATACCAATTATTAGGTTGCAATTCTATAGTTTTTTCAAATTGATCCGCAGCATCTTTATATTGTTCAAAATACATTAAAATTTCTCCATAGGTATCATGAAAAGTTCCTATCTGTGGTGATCGTTCTATAAGTTCTTTAATTATTTCAATTGCTTCTTCTCTTCTTTTTAAGTATTGTAGCCAATAAGCTTTATTAAGAAGAAGATAATCATCATCAGGGTATTTAAATAGGAGTTTTTCTATAATTTCAAGCCCCTCTTCAACATTTTGCATTTTTTTAAGTACAGAGGCTTTCTTTATATTAAGATCTTTCTCATATTCAGGGAAATCCTCCAGCATCTTATTTATTAATAATAATACTTCATTATATTGACTAAATTGAATTAAAATTTTAATCTTGGAATAATATAATCCAATATCATCAGAATTCAAACTAATGGCTTTATCAATTGCTTCAATTGATTCTTCTTCTTTATTCGTTTGGAGTAAGATACTACTCTTTAACTGGTAATATTTAGCCTTATTTGAAGCTAAATTGTCTAAAGAAATCGCTTTTTCAATATTATTAATAAAATCTGACTCTTTTACTTTTTCAACATCAAATTTATAAATTATATTATAACCATATAAAATTCCTTTAACTAAATAATAAAAAGGGTGTTCAGGGTAAAAGTCAACCATTTTATCAACTGTTTTTAAGGAATTTTCAAAATCTCCAAGAGTTAAATAGCAAAAAACTAAAAGAAAAAAATGTGGAATATATTTTTCATCACTTATAATATCATCTGGAATCTGTATTTCATTATTCAAATAATTTATTACTTCCTGAAATCTATTTAAATAATAAACGATATTTGCTCTTAAAGTAATAAGCCCAACATCTTCCTGATTTAAATTTAAAGCTGAGTCTACAAGCTCTAAAACATTATTATACTCCTTCTTAACTAATAGAGGTTTTACCTTATTATATGTAGATTTTATACTCTTAGAATAAATATTTTCCATTATTCCCAATATTTCTGGATCTAAATAGTGTATCACACCCTCCTGCTCAAAACATTGAGGTTGTTGGCTGATTAAATTAATAGCTTGAATTTCTTGCCAAATTATACCTTCCAATTTATCATATACGTCTCTTAAAGGCCTTTCTGTTTCAATTTTATACGCTAAATAATTGATATATCCTGGTAAGAATTCTTCTAAAGATTTTTTTAAATCTTTATTAAAAAGAGTCTCGCATATTTCGTCTAAGATTTTATCAATTATAGAATGAATGTTCAATGAGGAGAAACTAGCTTCCGATCCCCCAAATAATTTGTATAGATATGTGAATTTTTTAACATAATCTTCAATAACCGCACGCAAAACATTCTCTAACTTCTCATCTGATTGAAAGTAATAAAATTTATCAGGGTGAACCTTCAATTTAAAGAATTTAACGGGATATATGTCATTTTCAACAATCTCCTCAATATAGTAATCCAATGTAGTCTTTTTAATTTTATAATTATTTGAGAAATCCTCAAGAGAAATGTAATTAGGGTAATAATTAGGGTGATTAAAAGAAAGAAATAGTAATATCTTATCAAAATCTTCTTCACTAGTTAACATTGATTTCACTCTTGAATAATCCAATTTCAAAACATTATTGAGAAATCGATATTGAATGTCATCATCTTCTATTTTATAATTCTTAAAAAAAGCTATTGTCTTTTTAGTAACTTCTTCAATTCTTTTACTTTCTTCTTCTAAAATTGACTGTCTGTCTAAATCATATAGAGTTAACATTCTGGAATACTCTAATTTACCAGATTGAGTAATTCTATACTCTTTATTTTCTTTATTTACACTTCCACTATTTATTAGTAGATTCAAATTTTTAGATAAGGAAGATTGATTAATTAAGAGCGGCTCTTCGAGAAAATCAGACCATTTACAATAATTGTTATTATAAAGCATCCAAAGTATTATATGATCATAATTCCTTCTTTTTTTAATCAACTTAGGAGGATAACTTAACCTCCTTTTCTTTTCCTTGGCGATAGATAATTCGTGATACCTCTTTTTACCTTCTGAAGTAATTTTATAGTGACCTCTACTAAAATTAACTACATATTCCTTCCTTTTTAAGGTATCAAGATGCCTGTGTAATGT
>JBATUM010000268.1:0-10422 GCA_049671145.1 Promethearchaeia archaeon | reverse complement strand
GTCTTATGAAAAATAAATTTAAATAATACTTAAAAAACTATATTTCTATAATTAAACTTAATAAACTACTAGTTTATAAACCTAAATGAAAATTCATTCCTTATTCATATTAACTAAAAGTGGAGTTTGCATTTATAGTAAGAATTTTACAGATGATTTTGAAAATATTGAACCCAATTTGATAACTCCTTTTTTTTCTGCAATATTTTCATTTTCTGAGCATGTTATATCAAAGAAAACCCCTGAAGTTCTTGAAATGGGTGGTTTTAGATTTGTGTTTAAACTTGGAACAGAACATATTTTTACTATTTTAGCAGATTCTAGCGCTAGTTTATTGTTTATAAATTCGCGATTAACGGGTATAGCCAAAGTATTTGATGATTTTATAGATGTAAATGAAATTGAAGAATATGAACAAATTGATAACGCTGAGTTTGATGCCAAAATAGATTCAATGATAGCTGGGGAAGAAGAGATTACTGCTAGCCATGCATTATTTCGAAAAATAATTGAATTAATGAAGAATTTGATATTTGAAAATGAAATTCTTGGAGCTGCTCTTTTTGATATAAATGGAACGATAATCTATACTTCTCTTCCCCAAGAAATTTTATTATCCTCCCTAAAAGAATTAGAAATTCGTTATAGGGTAGCAACTGAATTTAATACGACATTTTACAGTTTAGATAATGAACAAAAAGTTTTTTCTAAAATGATAAAAATACCTTGGAAATTGAATCCTTTATTAATAGTAGTACTATTTGAATCTTCTGTTCCGCTTGGAATGGCAGAAGTAAATTTAGATAAAATATCAAAAACAATTGTAAATATTATTTAACTTTATTATTCTAAATTTTCAATAGAAAAATAATCTTTTTTTATGGTTAAGGATTAAAACTCTTAACATGTATGATGTAATTATCATAGGAGCTGGAGTGGCTGGCGCATCCTTTGCAAATAAAACATCTAGATTTGCAGAAACACTTCTTATTGAAGCTCAGGATTATAATAAAGAAATTCCAGTTAGAACAAACATATTTGCAGAGCATAATAAACCTTATATTGAAGATAAATTTTGGAATGATCAATCTATTTTTCCACGACCATTTCTACAATTAAATTATAAGAGTGATAAATATGATGGACTTTTAAATTCAAGAGAGTTTGGGGCGCCTTTAGGAAAAATTTCTCATACTGAGGTTTTCATTAAAAAACTTCTGAATAGTTTTGAAAATCAAGGTGGTACGGCTCATTATAATGAAAGAATTATTAACGTAAATAAACATAAGGATTACATCGAAATTATTAATGATAAAGGAGAAGCATATAAAAGTAAACTGCTAGCATTAGCTACAGGCTCACGCGGATTTGACCTCCAAAGATCATTGGGATTTGAAGTCCCAGATTCCTATATGGGAATATACACAAATATTTTTGCCAATGAGGAATTGTTGGATGAAAATTTTAATTTTCAATATATGTTTCACTTAAATCCCAATATAAGTCCGAATGGTCCTTTCTTTTTTAATGTTGGAAAGGGAAGAATTTCTACTGGATATTTGGGAAACAAAGAATCTCACAGCGAATTATCTGATAAGTTAGATCGTATCCTGCAAAACTATGAAAAGATACAGAAATTTATGAAAGGGCTTTCTTGGAATAAGAATGAATTTGTAAGTGGTTCAATCTCAAAACACCCCATAAAATCATTTGCAAAAGATAGAATGATCATTTTAGGAGAAGCTGCAGGAATAGTGACAGCTTATTTTTATGAAGGAATCCTATGCGGTTTGCTATGTGCTGATGTAGCAAGTAAAATAATTAAAACATTAATCGAAAATAATAGTAATTTTACAAAATCAGAACTAATAAGATATCAACAGGAAATCTCTCGGATTCTTCTGAAAGGGTATTTTAAAAATGGAGATGCGTGTGAATATTTGTTTTATGGCGGAGGGTCTTATGTTAAGTCTCTCTGGAGCACATATACAAATCTCCTTCTGACAAATGAGACTGTTAGAAAATATGTTTATGAGGCCCATACTATCCAAGATCTTTCGAAATATGATACAGATCGAGATAGATACGTAGGGGAACGGTTATTTAGTGCACTTCCGACACTTTCAAAATTAACATTAGGGCCTCGATTTTTCAAGGTAATGTTAAAATAATCCCTTTTTTTACCAAAAATACGTGAATAACTACTTTTATGTACAAATCTATTATCTAAGACTAGTTTATTGAGATTACTAGAAAATAGTTAAAATTTAAACTAAAAAAATTTTAAGATGAACTTATCTATTTTCAAATTCATTAGATAATTTCTCTTCAACTTTATCAATAGTATCTTTAAAGCTTTCGAGAAGAGAAGAAAACTCTGAACTTAAATGGTCATTCAAATCAATTGCTTTATTGATGTGTTCTATTGCAGCATAGTAGTCTCTTCTATCTAGATCTGTATAACCCAAAAACAAATATGCTAAGGCATAATCAGATTCTATTTCTATTGCTTTTTTGTAATTATCTATAGCTTGACCATAATCTCTTTTCAATTTGAAAGAATTTCCCATATTATAAAATGCATCAGCATATAAAGGTTCAATTTCAACAGCTTTTTTATAAGATTCAATAGCAGGATCATATTCTTTTTTCTTTTCATACACTAACCCCAAGTGATTCCATGATTTAGCGTGATTTTTATTCAAATCCAGAGCTTTTCTGAAATTTTGAACTGCTATATCATAATCCTGTTTTTCCGTATTAGTTATCCCTATGTAAAAATAAGCTTCTATAAATGCACTATCTAAACCAAGAGCTTTTTTACAATCATCAATGGCCATCTCATAATTATATTCGCCAATAGCTAATTTTGCTTTATTAATTAGTGTATTTTTATATTTTGTCTTAATTGGTATTTTGTCCTTGAATTCTGATTCTTCGATTAGATTATTAATGGAGATTGCTTTTTCAAAAAACTCAAAGGATTCATCGAATTTACGTTCTTCTGCTAATTGTTCTGCTTGTTCAATAAGTAATTTTATTTCAGAATGATGAACTTCATCAATTTGTTTTTTTAATTTGTTCATTTCCTCAAATCTTCGTTCAGGATCATCAATAGTTTTTGCATATTCCATTTTTTTGTTTAATTTTTCAAGTTCTTTTTCAAATTTCTTTTGTTCCTCAACTAAATCACCTCTTCCTACTAGATGTTTTAGTTCGGCTTGATAAATAAAACTTTTAATTTTATTTACTTCTTTTTCCATGGCCTCAGTAAGGTACATCTTATTAGTAATATCTAGAGCTTTATTGAAAATATCTAAAGCATTATCATAATCTTTTTGCCCCAATAATGCTCTTCCTTCTCTAAGGATATCTTCAATTTGAGAGGAGTATGCGTTATTCACAGCACCCTTTAAACTTTCAAGCTCTTGATTCTCTTCTTCAGGCATTGGCATTTTTTTCGCAATACTAATTGCCCCATATAATTCACTAGCCGCCCCGTCAAAGTCTCTTTGAGCTGTCTTCCGTAAAGCGTTATCTTTTATTAAATCTATTCTAGCTTTGCAGGTCTTATTCATTAAATCCTCAATTTCCCTTAGTTTTAATCTACTCTCTGTTGAATAAGCCATTCTCCGCGCAATTTCCAAGGCTTTCTCGAAAAAACCCAAAGCTTCAGTAACAATTACTATGTCCTCAACATAATTCTCCTTTATAGTTAATTCTTTTCCTTTATTTAAAATGGGTTTTATTCTTTCCTCATATATCGGATTTAACACACCAGCAGCTACTTCATTAATTTGATTTATTTCTCTTTGTTTTTGCTCAGAATCATACATTTTATATGCTAAATCTAAAGCAGTTTCAAATTCTTTAACTGCATCTTCAAAATATTTTTGTTCAATGAAATGTTTTCCCTTATCCACTAAAGGTTTAATATCATTACTATAAATTTGATTTACTAAATTTCTTAAATTTGTAATCTCTGTATTTTTAAGGTTAGATTCAAACAACTCTTCAGTAATTTTTAAAGCATCTTCATACGATTTTATTGCCAAATCTGAATTGCCAAGTACCTTTGACTGATTACCTTGTTCAACAAGGTTGTTAATTTTTTTGGAATAAGTTTGATTGATAATATCTTTTATTCTGGAGATAATTTCATGACCTGGTTTAGTTTTATAAACCTCTGCCGCTCCATCTAGTGTATCTCTTAAATAGCTAACCGCATTATCATATTTCTCTTCTTGAAGTAATTTTTCTCCTTGGTAAATTGATTCTTCTATTTTGGTATGGGTGATTAATGCATTAATATCAGTAAGTTCACTATTTTTTAAATTAAAATCCTCAATTTTTTCTGCTATCCTGATAGCTGTATCAAAAGTTGTGAAAGCATCATTAAAATCCTTTTTATCTATTAATTTCTTAGCCTTTTCAAGAATATCAATAATTTCAACAGCGTAAATTTGGTCTATTAGGGTTTTAATATTGCTAATTTCATCCTTTTTATCAACCTCTTCTCTTATTTTCTCTTCTACATACCTAATAGATTCTAAATATTTTTCTACTGCTTTATTATATTTTTTTTCAGTTTTGAGCTTTTCAGCTTGTTCCATCATAGTATTTAATTTTTTTAGATCTGATTTTTTTACCATATTAAGCTCGCCTATTCAACAATTCTAAGAATTGATAATAATTTATTGTTGATCCTTAGAATTAAATTTAATTTTTTAAACTTTTCTTAAGAAATATTATTATGGATTTGAAAAATTAAAATTTAATTAAAATCTTTAATTATTTTTAGTCATATTTAAGTTTAACACGCTAATATATCTTTTAATCTTATGATTCCTCAAAATTTAAGGAAGAAACTCTTTTTTGGCGGACCTATTCTAACGGTCAATGAATCACAACCCAAAGTCGAAGCTATTGGTATTGAAGGGGAAAAAATAGTAGCTGTTGGGTCTCTAAATGATGTAAAAAATATTCTTAAGAAGGACTATGATTTAATTAATTTAAATGGCCTCACCCTTTTACCAGGGTTCACTGATTGTCATCTTCATCCAATTTTGTATACATTATATTTCTTGTTTCCTGATTTAACAAATGTTAGTAGCTTGGAAGAATTAAAATCTCTTTTAAAAGAGTCTGTGAAAGGGAAAAACAAAACTGAATTGTTAATTGGATTTAATTTAAGTGAAGAAAAATTTGAAAAACCTATTTTGCCTACTCGTTGGGACTTGGATGATCCTTGTCCTGAACATCCTGTATTTATCTTAAGATATGATAGCCATATTGGGATTGCGAATTCAAAAGCATTAGAACTTGCTGAAATACATGAAGGGACTAAAATTCCTGATGGTGGAGAATTTCGAAGAGATCACACGGGAAAACTTAATGGAATAATAACTGAAAAAGCAATAAATTTAATTCTGTCTAAAGTAAAATTTCCAAAAGCAATAAAAATAGAAAACGCTGCTACTAAAGCATTTGAAAGTTTTGCCAAAAAAGGGCTCACATCTTTACATGGCATACTCAGTGCAGATAGAAGTGGTGAATTTGGTGATGTTGGCGCTATAGAATTGCCATTGTTTAAATATTTACAAGATAAAGTACTTCAGAACTGCTATATTTTGGTTAATATTGAGAAAGTAAGAAAACTGTTTAAAATTAAGAAATCCTTTTTTGAAGGAGAGAAAATTGATAGTAAATTTAAAATAGGGGGATTGAAGCTCTTTCTTGATGGGTCTTTTGGAGCAAAAACCGCTTGTATGTTTGAACCTTTCTCTGATGCCCCAGATATGTGTGGATTTTGTGTCATTGAAGAGGAAAAAATATACGAAAAGATGAAACAGGCACATAATAAAGGCCTTCAGATTGTAGTTCATGCAATTGGAGATAAGGGAAATAGAGTTGCGATGAATTTATATAAAAGACTCCTAGAAGAATTCCCCCGAGAAAATCATAGACACAGAATTGAACATGCTTCTATGTTAACCAGTGATGTTTTAAATGATATGGGAAAATATGGAATTATTGCTTCATGCCAACCACCATTTATAAATTCAGAATATATGTGGTTAGAGAAGCGTTTGGGTAAAGATCGATGTAATTATACTTATCCGTTTAAATCTATAATTGATGCTGATGTAAAGTTAATCTCTGGTTCTGACTGCCCAATAGAGGATCCAAGCCCAATATTAGGAATCCATGCTCTGGTAACGCGTAATGATTTTATACCAGACCAATGCATTAGTATAGAAGAAGCAATAAAAACTTATACAATAAATGCAGCATATGCTGCTTTTGAAGAAAACGTAAAAGGAACTATTGAAGTAGGAAAATTAGCTGATTTAGTGATATTAGATAAGAATCCTATGGATGTGTCAAAAGAAAGAATAAAAGAGATTCAAGTAATGGAAACTATAATTAGAGGAAAATCACTTTATAGAAGAAACACTGATTAATTTATTTAAAAATAAAAATTTTAATCTGTAAAATAGAGATGTTCATCAAAACCTGTTTCTGCAATTAAATCCTGCCCTAACTTTTGAATTGCCTTTTTTGTTGGATTTTGCAATATTTTTCGAGTTATATTTACAACCTTAGTTAATTTATTATCCGGAAATTCTCTTATGATATTGTCATAACGGGAAAAATCAATACCAGCAGTATATACTCCAGCACTTCCATGTCCTGCTGAAGATGATACTTGCCAGTGTTCTACTTTTAACTCAATTTTCGAAAGAAGAAAACTTTCTGAAAACCATTCGAGAAAAAGTTGCATTCGTTTTGATTTTCGTTTAGTGGTTCTAAGCATTTTTAATGCTCGATTTAATCTATCAGGATGCATTTGTCTAAATACCTTTTCTTGCAATTCTGACATACTATCTTTAACATGAGCTTTTATCTCTTGGAGAATTTCATCCACCTTTTGCGCTTTCTCTTCTGTAATATCTTGGTGAATTGATTGGACATGACGAGCAATAACATCATTGATACTCTGATTATTATCTGCCTCTGATTCTGAACTACTAGGAGGAGAAACCGTAGAGGATTGTTCTATCTCAGTAGGTATGCTGTAGATCTCCTTCTGGGGGGTTGTAAACAGCTCTCCCAGTTTTGAAGGATGTCTCCTTACCTCATTAAATTTTTCTTGAATTTCTTCACGGGAATACCCCATATTCATTAAATAAAATGCTGCGCTTGAAAGCTGATTTTCCAACGCATCGGCGGCACTATAATTACCAGGAGCACCAAATTGCTCTCTCAATAAATCATCTGCTACTAACCCAATCTTTTCTTCATTAATTTCTTCAAATTTAAGAGTTTGAATTTTTGTAAGGATATGATCTACTTGCTCAGGTGTTAAATAGTTTAAGTTTCCTATTGGTCCAACCATATAGGAAATTTTTTCCATCTTTTTTAACGCATCTTTAATATCATTCTGAGTCTTGCCCATTGAAATTCTTAAAAAATGTTCTAAGAAATTTTTATTAAATCCAGCTATTACTTTTAGACCATATTCATCAAATTTATTAAGATGATCGTTTAATCCATTACCTTGAAATTCTGGTGGAAGATTTATATTAAAAACCAGAATGTTATCAAGAATCATATAAAGATAGTCTGTTTTATTCATAAGCGAGCCTAAAATCTAAATTCCATTTTGAAAAAATATTTTTATACCAACAAATAAATTCAGAATTTAATAAACATATAAAAGTAATATAATATAAGCTTTTCACTAGTGATTTATTTGATATGCTTTAACTAATTTTCTAGCTTGAGCCATCTGTTCTTCAGTTTCTAAACTACAAGGTCTTAATTTTCGTATCCATTTTACTGGGTCTATACTATTTGGAATATATCCATTACTAGCTGCCCAAACAATAATAAATTGGGCGGTTCGACCACATCCAGCCACGCAATGAACTACTATTGCTTCCTGTTTTCGGATATGTGATTTACAAATCTGAAGAAATTGACCAATTTGCTTATTACTTGGAATTCCATAATCAGGGACGTTAATATGGTAATAGATAAATTCTTTAGGAACATCTTTGTGATTATCGAATTCAGAACAATTTACTATTACTGAAATCCCTTCTTTTTTATAGATTTCATATAGAGGAAGGTCTGGCCACCAACTGGCTGCCACCTTTCCCCTAACAATCCAAGTAAATGGCTCGGTTTTTTTAGGCATCCCATTTTTAGGCCAATACCATGGCCAAATTCTATTCAAATTTGTTCTGACCTTAATTTTTAGATTGAAATGATTTTTAGATATTTTGCTGTAATTTATCTAATTAACTAAATAATTTGAAATTTGATATTGCGGGTTATAAAATAGTTTTTAAAAGGAGCCAAATATCTTTTTCACTCTTTAAGATACTTAAGATTTAAAAATAAAAAAAAATAAATTAAAAATTCTTGATTTTTTTAAATTTCACTTTTGCCGAGAGGAGTATTATTACACCTAGAGACGCAATAATAAATAGTAAGTTATAACCTGGGATACCATTTCCTTCTTCAACCTCAAAGTAATTAGAATAAACAAGAGTAAGTGAATAATTACCAGTTGTCATCCCGAGATCATAAAGAAACGTGCTATTTAATAGTAGGCCTGAATTTTTCTCATACCACGCAATACTGTCTGGAAAATCTAAATCTTCCAACACCCATACCTCTACTAATCCAAAATCAGGAAGATTATAGGTTAATTCATCTGATACGTTAAACTTATGGTCTGAACCAGCAACCGATATGGGAATTTCATCACCGATAGAACTATCTGTAAAGATCCATAAAGGTGTGTGTGTTCCGTAACCAAAACTAAACCCTCCAAAAGAATCAGTCATAATTCTTGTTTGACTATTTACATCCCAATAGCCCTTTTGGAGAAGAATACTTCCGTTATACAATGAGTAATCAACATGAAAGTTTCTTTCTGAAAGAGATGAGTATACATATTGCATAAGAAAAGTTTGACCAAATATCGCAAATGTGTAGTTAACTATCAGGCCATCAAAAAGAATTATCTTATGAAGCGGTATTAATTTCAATTCAAGATTATCTATTGTATAAGTTTCTCCAATTACTGGTGGGGCATATGCCTTAAAACTATAATCTCCATAGTCAGTGGGAGTCCATAGATAATTAATGGTTTGACTAGTCCCAGAAGGAAAATTTGATATATAAATGGAATCTATCAAAATCCCATCCAAATAGAAGAATAGATCTACATCCGATTCGTCACTCGTTCCAGTATTAGTAATTGTAGCATTAATAGAGTAAGTATTAGAAATTGTAGGAAAATCAGGAACTTCTAATGAAACTCTTAAATCATGTGGTATAACTACTCCTGTACCCATAATCACTACGTCATCTATTAACCAACCTCTATAATAATTATAAATGTCGTCAAGAGTATCAAATTGAAACATTATTTGCACTGATGGATTCCCAGTATAAGCAGAGATATCTATAGATACTTTTTCCCATGGAGGAATGTAAGTTTCATCAGATTGATAAATGAGATCCCAATTAAGACCGTCAATGGATATATATACGAAAGAATTATCATAACCACCTCCCTCTCCTTCTCGCCAATGGTAAAATTCTAAGAAAGCCACACCAATACTCATTAAATTAATAGAGGTTGATGTTAGATTCCCTATTTCTCGAAAACCTGTTTCGAAACTTCCAGTAGATTCATTACCAAACCACATAGAATGAACAGGTGAGTGATATGGATTTTGCCATGAACTACTATTGTCAGTTAAATGCCAAAGCCCTGTCATGGATACCCACTGAGATAAGCCGCTTTCAAAATCATCATAAAAAATGGGGCCTAGTATATATAATATTTCAGTAGCATAATTGTTAGATCTATACGTTTCTCCAGGCACCGGAGGCACATATGCCGTGAAATTATAAACCTCATATTCTGTAGGTGTCCATAGATAATGAATAGTTGTATTTGTTCCACTTGGTAGACTAGGAATAGTAATTGAATGAACTAGAATATTATTGAGCAACAAATCAAAATCTACGCTAGTTTCACCACTAACACCATTATTGATTACTATAGCTTCAATCTGATAAGAATTGTATATTTTTGGATTTGTCGGAGCCTTTAAATTCAGTTCTAATTCGTGATTAAAAATCATAAATGTAGCATTTACATATCCCGGAGTATGTTCTGGAACATCAGGTGATTCTTGGGAAATTTGTTGGAGAATTCCCCCTAGATATCTCTCAAGTTTAAACGAGGATATTGTTCCATTTGTGTCAGACGGGCCAATTTCTAAATAAAAGAATACATCGTTATTTGCGTTATAAAAAGAAACAAAATCTGTAAAATCAAATGCCATAAATTCTGGAAATAGGTTATTAACATCAGCATCATAATGAGGAGTTATG
>JBATUM010000267.1:0-11392 GCA_049671145.1 Promethearchaeia archaeon | reverse complement strand
ATCAAATCCTTAAAACTTTTAAATATTTTATTAATGAGTAGAGTTAAAAGAAAAGTTAATTGTTGCTTTTTCCGGTTAAAATTTGTTTCCCAATGTTTAATGACATTGTACATGTCAAAATTACTTTCTTTATATGTTTCTAGTTTTATATATACTTCTTCTTTAATTTTATCGATTTTAGATTTATATTCACTTAAAAGATCCTTTATTTCTCTTAATTGCGGTAATTCTTCTTTAATTATTTTAGAAGTTTCATCTTCATAAGAACTGATTATCTTATTAACTTCAGCTATCTTTCCATCAACGTAAGCTCTAATATCGACTCTTAATCCCTCATCTTTTATACTATTCAAGTAGATCATATATTCCTCTTTTCGACGATAAATTTCTGAAATTAAATTTGAAAGTGTCTTTTTTAATGAATTAGTAATACTTTCATAGGGTTTTAAAAACTGGTCAAATTTTAAAAGCCAGGTGTCGATCTCATCAATTTTAAATAAGAGATTGTCAATTTTTTCATAGTAAGAATTTACAATCTTAACAAATTCATCAATATTTCGCTCATCTGCCTTATTAATGATAGATTGGAATGTTTTATCTAATCCTAGAAAATAGTTCTCAACTATTTTAGGTAAAAATTCTTTAAATTTTTCTTTCATCAGTACATTTACGTCTGGTGTTCCTTTCGGTCCTTCCAAATCGTATTTTATATCAAGCTCAATAACTTCTTTAAAAATTCCTTTCAATTTATCTTCAATTATTGAAATAATAAAGGGACGCATTTTAGCTTTTAAATTATGAACAATATCTTTTCTTTCAACAATATTAATGAAATCTTCTCCTTCAAATTCCTCAAGGATATTATTTTTACTTAACAAGAATATAAGATCTTCGTAAACTGTTAACCGTTTGTCTTGTTTACTTAAAAAATATTGATAAAGCTCATCAAAGTGGAAAGTTATAACAACCTCTTTACGAGATCTAATTCTTATCTTAGTTTTTGCTTCTACTAAACTAGTTAGGAATATAAACAATTCCTGAATTTCTTTCCAATAATTTAGAGATTCAGGTATATCATTTAGTTTAAAGTTCAAATTTTTTATTTTATTTGCTTCTATCCATAAATAAATATCATTATCATAATCTTTTTCAATCTCTTTGGTATGTCTTCTTAGTATTGAAATAATTGTATCTGTTTCATTAATAAGATTCTTTGTTTGAATCATAAAGTCATTAAGATGTTTATTATCTTTTAAAAACCGCTTAAGATTTCTCCCATTTGCACTTAAATTAGATAAATTGCTGGATAATAATCTTAACTCCTGCTGGATCTCATTTTTCAAATTTAAATAAAAAATATTTTTCGATTCTAAAATCAAATACAGCTCAATAAAGTTCTTAATGTTATCAATATATGGTTTATATAAATCAAGAATTTCAGCATTGAATTTTGATTTTATAAATTTATCTAGCTCTAGTTTATCTGTTTTTAATTTTGAAATTTGAGTTTTAATTTGTAAAATTTCATCCTTTTTAAAACCCTTTATCTCTCTTATATCATTGAAAGTGTTATTAAATAAATACATCGAAATGCACCAAATTTATAAAGTTCGACTCACAAATTAAAAAATTTAACATTTAATAAAATTTTTAGCAATAAATAAGAATAAGATTTAAAATATTCAAACCAATTGGTTATGATAATATTAGTAAAATTAAAAATTAAAAAAGAGATTTAGAAAGCTATTCTCCAAGTTCTTTAATTTCAATAAATTTCTCTTCTGCTCCGTCTTTAGTAATAATCAGTAAGTTAATTCCGTTTCCAGACATAGCATCCCTTTTAATAGCATTTCTTATAGCTTTTTCAACAAGTTTCTCGCCCTCAGCAATCGTCATATCTGGTTTATATTCTGCTTCCAAAATACCATAAGACAAGAGCATTCCTGTTCCAGCTGCTCCATAATCATCTGGCATTAAAGAGCCTATAGCATCAAGCGTATACAATTTTGGACCATCTTTATCTACTCCTGCTACAATTAAATTAGTTAATAATGGCATCATCTTACGTGAGTATAAAAAATTCGAAACTAATTTAGCTAAACTCTGTGTATTTATTCGTTCACCAGCATCTAATTCGTATAGATTGGCTTGTGCTCTCAATATTCTTACTAGAATTTGAAAGTCTCCTATTAATCCATATGCCGCTAAACCAATATGATCCGTAATCTTAAAGACCTTCTGGGTGGATTTATTGACTACTGTATATCCCCACGTCGCTCTTCTGTCGCTACCAAGAATAACACCATCCTTACATTTGATAGCTATACTTGATGCCCCGGGGATCATAATTTCCTGTTGACTCAAAATTAATAAACCTCAAAAAATAATAATTTCAATCTTGAATAAGTTATTATTTATAAATAATAAAGAATTAATTAAAATTTTTGTTTTAAAATATAAAATTCCTCGAATAAAGGGAAATAATACTCATTTTTTTCTCATAATAAAGAAAGTATATCCATAATATTCTGAATAATTCCTAAACATTTCAATTTCTACGCTAAATAACTTAAGCAATTCAAGTTTCTCATTATCATGTTGGTATTTTTCGTGTAATTTATTAATGTTTTTCTCTAAGGGAAGATAATAATTATCCCACCAGCTAGATTCGGGAATGTTAAAGTGGGATATCAAACCTAATCCTTTAGAATTTATTAGTGTTTTATTTTCTGCTACACTTTTTATCACTGGATATTCTCTCATCAAGTAATCATATATTTCTTTCGGAGCGTTTTCCTTAAACCAACATAGCTCTGAAATTACGAGATATCCTTTTTTTTTAAGAAAAAACTGCCAATCTTCAAGTGCTTTTTCAAATCCATAGATATATGCTGCTCCTTCTGACCAGATTATATCAAAACAATTAACTTCAAATTTCATTTCAAACATAGATTTATTTATTGAAGTTATTCTTTGAGAAAAATTCATATTCTTTACTCTTTTATCTAGTTCATCGAGATAAGGCTGGTGATTGTCTAATGCGATTATTCTTCCATTTGTTAACCTGGCTAGTTCTAATGTTTGCATACCATTACCACATCCCACATCCAAAATGCCAGGCTCTGAAGGTAAGTCCGTTAGATAAGAAAATGCTTTTTTTGTCGATTCATTATCACCAGGTCCTTGTCTTGGCAAATCTGCATTAAATACTTCGTATAATATATCCAATTTCTTACACTTTTATATTTCAGTACATCTAATCAATATAATAACATAAAGTTAATCATAAAATTTTACTAGGAATCTCAATAAATAAATCATTTTTATCTTTAATATACCTTTATTGTTGTTCCTAATACAATAAGCTATGTGATTTCTAGATTACAATGAATATTTTTTTCTTGACTCGATCATGACTTAATAATTATGATCAAATAATTAATAATATAGTATATGCTGAGGATGCGAACTTTTTATTCAAAATTTCTTTAATCTCCATTCAATCATATAAAATTCAAGATATACCAAGAATTTTTCAATATGCATAATTGAATAATTTTGAGTCTAATAAATTCAATTCATCTTTTTTCAATGGTAAACAATAATATGATCTGATAGATCACTATGTGATACTTATCATGGATAATTTTTTTTGATTATATATTTTTTAATTCCCCATTGAATCATATTGAAATCAAAGTAAAAGACCCTACATTCTGTATTAATATTTGAATAATGGTGATACTAACAAAAGTAATTCATTTTTGATGTGTGATCAGCTTCTAATAGATCACAGATGATGAGCGTTTTTTCAAAACAAAAATTTTTTGTCGTGATTTTTTATGCATTTATTTTCCCACCTTCTTCACACTACTACGTAACATTTAAATAACTCTTCCGATATATTACTATCTAAGATACTCTAAAAATAACTTCAAAAAAAATTAAAAATTAAAAAGATAAAAAAATTTACACAAAAAAGTGGAGGAATAAAATTATGGCTAAAAAGAAACATTCATTCGCATGGAGCCCAATCCGCCGATTAATGAAACAACAAGGTGCTAGCATCGTAGCCCGAAATGCAGTTGATTTATTAATTGATCATCTTGAGAAGACAGCAAGTGGTCTTACTGAACAAGCAAGAGCATTTACAATGCACGCGAACAGAAAGAAGATCACAAAGAACGATTTGCTCTTGTCGATCAAATATAAATAAATAACTTCTGGATAAGCTGGGCTTCAAAAAGTTAAATTATTCAATTTTTTTTCTTTTTTTTACTTAAAGATATATTTCTATAACTAGATTTAAAATTTCAGTAGGAGATTTAAGGCACAATATATTAATTTATCAAATATAATTTCCTCTTATACCAAATGTTATTTCTATATTTCAGGAGTTCAATAATTATTGGACTAAAGATCTTTTAAGTTAATCCACATCTTTTTGATAAGTAGTCTTAACTGAGTCTCAATAATGATAGGTTTACAAATTAAAAAACCTTTCCATTTTATCAGATTAAATGGTAATTCTTATAGAGGATGGCAATTTAGCTACTTTATTGAATTGGGTTTTAGAGGGGTGTAAAGATGCTGGAGCGAAGGTGGAATTGATTAATGTAATAGATCACAATATTCTATATTGTCAGGAGTGTCATGCTTGTACTCGTTCGGGTGATTTTCCTATCAATAATGACATGATCGAAATACTTACTAAATTAATCAATTGCGGTGGAATTGTAGTAGGCTCTCCTGAATAAACTGGCGAGCCTACTACTCAACTCAAAAACCATCTTGATCAAGAAAAAGGATGGTTAATATTGAAAAATAAATAGAAATTAAGATTTTTAATTTATACCCAGCGTATATGATGACTAGTCATGGGGTTTTTATCCATACATTGAACTCCAAATTGACAAAACTCACACCCTACAGGAAAATTATGTGCTTTGTATTTCCAATTAATACGGCGACTGTATGATTTAAGAATAGAGCTAAGGCGTGGCACCATTTCTCGTGCAACTTTTACACGATACCTATTGCATTTTGTTTTATCATAACCTTTTTCTGTGATAGCATTAGCAGGACATTTTTTCATACAATCTCTACAAGTTCCTTTTGCGTAATATAAACAGTTTGCATAAGGTTCATCACTTTTTCTTGGAGTCACTGTTAGTGGTGCATTTGTAATCACCGAAGCTAATCGAATATTACACCCTTCATCTGTAATTAATCCTTCATGTAAACCAAAAGTTCCTAATCCCGCAGCAAAGGCAACATGGTTTTCGGACCATGTGGAATAAAAATTCTTTTTTGCAACTAAGGTATAAGCATTGCTAAGTTTTCCAGAAATCGCATTAAATCCCTTACTCTGAAGAAAATCAATTGTTTGACTCATTATCTCATTCCTAAAACCCTTGGCAAAATTTCTTGCCACTGAATAAATTTCAGCAGGTAAGATCATTTTTGGCAATGTAATAGGGATATTGCTTTCCTTTCGAATCTTATCAACAAATGGGAATACTATAGATACCGTATATAGATTAGATGCTTGTACTTGCTCTTGACCACTCGACATCCATATTTCCAAGGGTGTAAGATGTTCAGGTCCTACATTCTCTTTAAATTTTTGAAAAATAGGGTCACTCCCTTGAGCAATACCGATTAATGGATGAGAGAAAATTTTACCACCTCCATAATTCTCTGGGAGACGATTAAGATTACTATCTTCAAATTTTCCCTTTAAAAATTCTAATAAAATTTCATTCAAAATTAATCCCAAAGTTTAAAATTCTTTTGTTTTGTAAAATATTGTCAAATTTTTATTTATTTTTTACTCAAAAGAATATTAAGTATACAAAAATGTATATAAAACATCTTATCTTAATTAATAATCACCTAAATTTACAAAATATGAATAATTGAGGTGAGAAAGTGGCTCTATTTATAATTCTTGGTAGTTATACCCAAGAAGGGATCATGAACATGAAGGAGTCTCCACAACGGCTTGAGGCTGCGAAAAAAGTTGCAGAATCAGTTGGGGGATCCATTAAGGAATTCTATTATACTATGGGGCGTTATGATTTTGTTGTGATAGCTGAGGCCCCCGATATCGATGCAATGCTGAAGGCTCTTATGATTGTGGGTAGTACAGGCACGATAAGGACAGAAACATTACAGGCAATCCCCTTTGAAAAAGCGAGCAATATTATTAAGGACTTGTCATAAAGTTTCTCCATAAAATTTTTACTTTTCCTTTTTTTTTAATCTTCAATACAAAAAAAATGAAATTGATTTTTACTCAATTAAAATTCAGTTCTATATCTTTGGGATATTTTTCAATTTCTTTAATCGATACAAAGTTAATTAAAGAATATCTTAATATTTATACTAGTATAGGTAGAATAGTTCTCCATCTTTGAATTGATGTTTAATTTCATTACTATTGACTAATACTTGTAATAATTCTTCTATGGTATTTTCATTAATTTCAATTTGATTTTCTTCATAGATTCTATTCAATAAAGCGTTAAGAGTAAAGGCTTTCCCTTCATTATTCTTTAAATAATTAATAATATCATCTATAACTTCATTTTCCGTCTTCTTTTCTTTTATTGAATAAGGATATGAGGTTTTTTCTTGAATACGATCTACTATTCGGATTATTATCCCTATTATTAATATTAAACCGCCAATTATTAGTGCCACAATAATCATAACTCTGAATAATGTCCTCAAAAAAGGAACAGGTACATACATTCCATAATAAAAACCGAAAATAGTGATTGCTGGTAAAATAATAGCCGCCCCTATTATAATCAATATCAATCCTATCTTATCTAACTGCCTTATTTTAATTACACCTCTTAAAAACTTTTAATTGTTTAATTGGATTCTTATGTGGTTATAAGAAACTCATCATTTAAAAATTAATACTTTGATAATGGGATTTTAAAAGGTTTAAATTAAAAATCATAATAACCCAAATATATTTTTAAATTCCTTCCTTACAAATATTGTATCTTCATAAATGAAAAGATGGTTTAAAATGGCTGATAAAGTTAATGATGATGTTAAAGTAAATGGTAAAGTTAAGGAAATTCTTTTTCGAGCTATGGAAATAATGATGAAAAATCTCGAAGATAATATGAACCATTTAAGTAAACCTAAATATTTTGCGCACACTCAAAAATTTATTGAATTAGTCTATGATGGGTTAATAAATAAGCGGAAGTTTTTCTTACTAGCTTCTGGGAGGAGCGCATTTATACTCCAATGCTTTGCTACTCGACTTGTCCATTTAGGTGCTAATATCTATATAGTAACCAATTTAGCTTCAATACCTGCGCTTACAAGTAAAGATATATTGATAATTTTATCAGGATCAGGAACAACGGAGATTGTTGTTTCTCTATTAAAGAATTATGTTAATAATGTAAAACCATATGGAATTGTGTCAATCACCTCACACCCAGAATCAATAGTAGGGAGAATTTCAGAGATCACAATTAAATTAAAGGGAAGAACGAAAAGAGATAAGGTTGATCGCCATGATGATACAGCTCTTCTTACCCCAGAAGGCACTAATTTCGAGATTGCAGCGTTTGTATATCTTGATTCTATTATAGCAGAGTTAGCGATAAAGATGGGTAAAGCCAATGAAGATTTACTTAAAAAACATTCAGAAACTATTTAACACCTATCGTTTTCATTTTGAGATTATCTTCTTTTATCGTAAATGTGGACCTAATTAATTTGATATGGTAAAAATTATTTAGTGAAGTAACTATATTTAATTTGCGCTGATTTATAGTGTTTTTATGAGAATTAATTTCGATGACTAAAAATCTCCAAATCAGCGCACATTTTATAAAAGTAATGCGCCAATTGCGCCACCGAATTCAGAGTTGTTTAAGAATATTGCTTTTTTACTGTGAACTTTAGAAATTAATGATAGAATTTTCCTGGCTATTCTATTTTCTTTTAAAAACCCTCCGCAAAATACAATATTCAAAATATCATTATTATCAGCCATTAAGTTTGCCAGAGTTCCTATATTTTCTCCAATCATGCATATTATTGAATTTAGAAGATCCTCCTTTTTCAAATTATTCACGTTAAAATTTAAATCAATTTTTCCTAATGATGCGGCCGTAAATTCCCTAAATAATAAATCAATTCTTTGATCTTCGGGAGGATAAATATCACTAACTTTTAAATCAACATTATAGCGATTTCCTTTCTTAGCAATTTCAATTGCTTGTTGATAATCTTCTATATTAAATAGTAATTTACTCAAACCCATAAAAAATCCACCCCCTAAAGCAGTTCCTCCTAAATGAGAGAGATCATCTTTTTTTAAAACCATTGAAGTGCCAGTGCCAATCGTCACAATTAGAGAATGAGGTAAAGGTTGTTTTTTATTAGATTGAAATAAATATTCAATTCCCTTTACATTTGCTTCAAATTCATCAATCAATTTGCAGTGATATTGTTCCTCATATTTTTTAAAAATATTATAAGCTTTTCCTCCTGTTATATTGATTTGTTCAATATCAGACTTTTTAACTTCAAAAAATTCAGATATTTTGTTAAAACTTTGTTTTGTTGGAAAGATTGATAAAATCATATTACCTCCATAAATATATGCAATCTTTGTAAGGCTTTGGCCTACATCGATTCCAACTTTTTTAGATAAAAATTTTTCTTCAACCGAAGATACTTGAACTTTAGCAGTATCTTGTTTAAAAATAATACACACCTGAAGGGAATTTAATAAAAGTTTATTTAATTATGTTATTTTAACAATTTATTGTATTAATGAATTTTCCATAAAACTTTACAATGAATAATAATTCATCAATAGCAGAAGCTACGCAAGTTGCACTAATAAAAAGTACTACTTCCAAAGACGCAGTTTTAGAGGGAATTTCAAAATTAGGCGGAATTTCAAAATTCGTCAATGAGGGAGATCTGGTTTTTATAAAAATTAATTTAAGAAACCCAAGTGGTTTTCCTACCAACACCAACTTTGATGTTATCAGTTCAGTAATTTCTTTATGTACTGATGCTGGAGCTAAGGAAATATATGTTGGTAGTTTTCCAGACCAACATGTTAAAATTCAAGCTTTAGCCGATGCTTTAGATCTTCAAACACTTTTTAAGAAGTGTAGAGCTAAATTATTATTACTCGATGAGGAAGAGAAATATTCTCAAGAGATAATAAATCTGAATAATAAAGAGTTTAAGGTGCCTTCAGCAATTTTAAGATGTGACAAAACAATCTCAATCAATCAGGTAAATGTAGATCCAGTATTCACTTGTACCTTAAAACTACTTAATTCATATTCAATTGTTTCGAACGAAGCTCAACAAATTAAAAAACATCTAAGAGGGGGAAGTGATTTTCTTCATCTTGATCAATATAAAAAGGATCTTATCTCGAATATTTTAGCTGTTTTTATGATAAAGAAACCAGATTTGGTAATAAATGATTTATTCTATGTTTTAGAAGGGGCGGGACCCTTCATTTATAAAGATTCAAATATAAAAAAGACCGGTTTCATAGTAATTGGTAAAGATGCTGTAGCAGTTGATTCCATTACTTTAGAGTTATTAAATATTGATATTAATAAACAAGATCTATTAATTGAAGCTCGTGATAAAAAAATAGGTATTGTAGATCTTTCCAAAATTAAATTAATTGGTGAAAATATAGACAAAAATAAATTGGATATAAATTTTTGCGTATCTAAGTTAGAAGATGTGGAAGTAAAGAATACTGATATAAAAAAAGGGAGATTATGTTCTGGATGCTTTAACCAAGCATATCATCTACTTAATCTTATGAAATCGAATATGACTAAAGATTTAAAATACATAGAGAGGCAATCAATTTTAATTGGGGAAAACCCCCAAGAACCAGAATCTTTGGAAAATATTTTGATTTTTGGAGATTGTGCTATAAATAGTACGAAAGATCGTACTTTCAGAAAAATAATTATAGAAAAAGGTAATAGTCTAATTAAGAAGGCTAAAAATAAAATTAAAAAGGAGAAGAAAAAGAAATCTAAAAGTAAGACCAAAGCTATATCAAATAAACAAATTTTAGAATTACCTGGCTGCCCTCCTGATATCTTGAAATGCATTTCTCCAATAATTAAATATTACGGAAAGGATGAAGTTCCAGGTTTGAGTTTATATTATAATTTAATAAGCACATATGTAGATTTTAAGAAAATTGAGGCTATGAAGAAGTAGGAGAGAAAAGCATAAATGTTCAATAATAACTTTAAAAATAATTGGAAAAAAATATTAAATTATAATAACAAAATAAATTTAGTAGAGAGCCCAGAAGAAATAAAAGAACAAGTAAGGATTCCATTAACGCCTATATATGTTGAAGGTTATTTACTATATTATCTATTTGAACTACTTTATCCTAAATTCGTTAATGATCAGCAAAATATTTTAGATATAATTCTTTCGGATTATGATATTGAAAATAAAGTGCTAGGAATATATTTATATAAGACAAAAAAAGCAGGAATCCATGAATCTATCGAGGAACTACCAAAGGATTTAGTGATAATAAAAGAAAAAGACATTTCTGATATGAATCAGTTATTTAATATGGTTCAATCTTATATCACTGATAAGAAAAGTGTAAAAATCTCCTCTATTCGAATATTTACGAGACGAGGGATAGATTTAATTAATACATATTGTGATAACCTCGAAAAATATTCAATGTATGAATTTTTATATCGCTTTGTAGATTTAATTCAGAAATTAATTAATGAAAATCTGATTTATTTACTCCCTGAACCTAATGTTTATACATTTTTAAAAGATTTTTTCAAAATTTTAAATAACTTACAGTTATCGAAATTATTTAGAATCATTGAAAGCTTTATCCCAAACTTTGCTACTGTTTTAGTTTTTTACTCGAGAAGGTTAAATATTATTACAGAAATAAATAAAAGAGATTCAAAACTCAATGAACCCAAAATTTCTATTAATTTAAGAACAACTAAAGATTTAGAGTTAGAATTAAAGCAATATCAATCAAATAATTCGTTATTATTAATCCAAAAAAAATTTGGTTCTGAAAGTGTTGTGAGTCTAAATCAAGATCATTTAATTTCATTCTTTTTAGATTTATTTGATTTAGAAATTCCAATAAAAAAAGAGAATTTCAAATTAATTCTTCAAAAATTTATCTACGGGATAAGATCCTTTGAAATTCATTGGAATATTGTACCACGCCCAAGAATATATAACACATTAATAAGGTTTTTAGTGCGGTTGTTAGGAATAAATATTAATTTGAAAAAACTTTCTCATTGGGCAATTCCAGATATGATTTTTAGCTTAATAGATACATATTTTGGAT
>JBATUM010000266.1:0-6285 GCA_049671145.1 Promethearchaeia archaeon | reverse complement strand
ATATTATTAATCACATTAATTAGAGATATTTGTTTATAAAATTTATGCTCTCTTGTAAATGCTTAAATGAGGAAATTTCAATTATTAACGGTCCTTTATAATCGTAACTCTTAATTATTTCAAAAATTCTATTAAAATTGATTTTTCCTGTGCCCAAGGGTGGATGAGTATCAGAATCTTTAGTAAAGTTATCTACTAAATGAACATTTTTTATTTTTTTATGAAATTTTTTCCATAATAAACCTACATTACCATCGTTGGTATAAAAATGACTTGTATCATACGTCATATAAAGATCATTACGATTAATAATTGAGAAAATTTCCTCAATATCTGCCGTATCTAACATGATATCCGCTTTCTTCGGCATGTTTTCTAAACAGATCATCAAGTTATAACCAGATGTAAAATTTAGTAATTGATTGATTGCTTTTTTCAGTTGAATTTTATTATATTCTTTTATGGAGGAAATCATAAAATTAGCAAAACCAGGATGAATAGTCATCATTTTAGCATTAATATCATTACAAATTTTAGCCATTTCAATATATGATTTAATTGAAGCATTTAATATTATATCATTATGAGAACAAAGATTTATATCAATGAATGGTCCATGAATTTGTTTCTTAATTTTATAGGGCTTTAGTAATTCAATAAATTCATTCTTTCTTTCACCAGTTAAAATTATTGGAGGATCTATTACTAGTTCTACGACTTTTATATTACTAAGTTCAGCAGCATTAAGACATGCCTCTGTAGAATCAAATAGTAAATCTAACACATTTTTATACTTATTAGACTGCCCCAACTCAATAATAAATCCTAAACTACTTATACCTAATTCCATAATTATGAAGTTAAAAAATATTTATTTTCGCATTGTCCGAGGGTAATTTGCAAACAGACTTTCAAATAGTCTATTGAATTTAACGCCTTGGTCTGCTGTTATTACTTTAGGTTTTCCGACTTGTAAGGCACCCCAATATATTTTTGCAAGTTTTTCAACTAATTCAGCAAATTTTACGGCATGTTCTACTGATTTTCCACACACAATTACTCCATGGTTAGCTAAAAGTGCTCCATTTTTAATTCCTAAAGCTTTAAGAGCAGACTCTCCTACTTCTTCTGTATGTGCTTCTCCAAATGAAGATATATCGATTGAGCCTCCTAAAAATGCGATTTGTTCCTCCATTATAATAGGTATGCTCATTTGGTTAACTGAAAGCATAGTTGCATGAGGAGAATGAGTATGAATTACTGCATGAACTTTTGAACGGGATTTATAAATAAGAGAGTGCATTTTTGCTTCTGTAGAAGGTAATTTCCCTTTACTTAAAGGAGTTCCATCAAAATTCATATGTACAATTTGTTCTTCTGTTAAAGTTTCATAATTATTAAAAGAAGGAGTGATAAACAATTCCTCCTTTTTTCCGTATCTTACACTAACATTCCCTTCCCCAGTATCTACTAAACCCTTTTTAAATATTGTTTTTGCTCCCCAAACGACTTCAGTTCGAAATAAATCTTCTTTTTCTTTAGACATATGATAATAAATAAAAAATTAATTAAAAAGATGTTTACCATAATACCTTATAGAATATTTTTAAAATTCTTTGAAGTCTTTTTTTTTTTATATTAAATTAATTTATAAAATCTGTTGATATTTTGATTCTTTTTCCAAATTTATACGCATAAAAAATGAATCGGATAATATTACACTGTGATCTAGATTGTTTTTTTGCCGCAGTTGAAGAACGTGATAATCCTGAATTAAAGGGAAAGCCTGTTATTATAGGAGCTGACCCCAAAGGTGGAAAGGGTAGGGGTGTAGTGAGTACTTGTAATTATGAAGCCAGAAAATATGGTCTTCATTCTGCTATGCCAATTTCTAAAGCATATAAATTATGTCCTCATGGAGTTTACTTATATCCAAATTCTAAAAAGTATTATGAAGCCTCAGATCAAGTAATGGATATCATTAAAACCTATTCTCCAACCTTTGAGCAAGTTGGGAGTGATGAAGCATATTTAGATGTATCTGATATTTGTAAAAATTATATTGAAGCTAAAAAGCATGCGATAAAGCTAAAAAAAGAAATTTTCAATAAAGTTGGGATTACATTATCGGTTGGGATTAGCCCCACAAAATCAATAGCAAAAATTGCTTCAGATTATGAAAAACCAAATGGCATAACAGTTGTTGAACCACCTCATATTCAAAACTTTTTAAAAGATTTAGAAATTACTCGCATCCCAGGAATAGGTAAAAAGTCGAAAATCTATTATAATAAACATGGAATTTACGTCATAGGGGATATTATTAAAACCCCTCTTAATAAAATTATTAAAAAATTTGGAAAATATGGCGGATGGATTTGGAAGATAGCTAACGGTCTTGATGATAGGGAAGTAAAAGAATTTCATGATGATAGGAAATCAATAAGTAAAGAAAGAACATTTTTTGAGGATACTGACGACTTTAAGTTAATATTAACTAAATTGGATGAAATTAATAATAAAATTCATAAAAAATTGGAGAATGAAAAAATATACTATAGAACAATAACTTTAAAGATACGTTTAAGAGGATTTTTGACTTATACACGTTCTAAATCTCTTTCTTACCCTATTCTTAATAAAAAAAAGGTCTTAGAAACTGTATTGGAACTATTAAATGAGTTTTTAAAAAAGAATAAAAAAGTTAGATTAGTTGGGATTAAATTATCAAACTTAGAAAAAAATTTCAATGTAAAACAAACTAATTTAATTAACTATGTGGAAATTTAAAAATCTATACCTTTAAGATATTTTAATATCTCTTCATGCAAAACACCATTGGATGCTACAAGTCCAGGCGCTGAAATAATACATTTTTCATTATTAAACTTTAAATTGTTCCCTTTTAAATCCGACACAATCCCTCCTGCTTCATTAACTATTAGCACTCCTGGTAAAAAATCCCAGGAAAAAGATCTATTTTCATCCATAGGTTTAATATATAAATCAGCAGTACCATCAGCAACCATACAAAATTTTGCCATACTATCCATTTGAATAATGTTACTTATTTCTGCTATCTGGGCAAATTCCATAACCCATGGCTCATTATAGTGTAAAGAATGGCACATTTTTGCTTTCTTAATATTATTTTTATTGGTAACACTTATAGGAATAAAATCTTCCTCGCCATAAGAAACTCTTGTACCTTGATTCTTTCCTGCGATAAATATTGCTCTTCCTTTTTCATTGTAATTAGGCACTCCAATAGCAGCAGCAATCAATTCTGAATTGATCATAAAGCCTATTCCTACAGCATAAGATAGATTCTTTTGAAAACCCTTCGTACCATCTATTGGATCTATAGTCCATTGACGTGGTGAATAAGAGCCTCTATAATTTAGTAATCTTTCAATATCTTCAACTAAATCTAATTCTAATGATCTATAACATCTTTTTATAATTTTTTGAACATTAATATCAATATGCGAATTATAGCTTTCTTCAGCTATAATCTGATCATTTGGGAATTTTTCTCTTAATTTTTTAACAATAAATAATTGAGAAGCATAATCTGCTAAGGTTACTGGAGACTCATCATCCTTTTGAAATGACTTAAAACCTTTTACTCTAAGCCATTCTGTAATATCTGTTGCAGTTTTTACCAGTTCAACCGCAAGATTCAATTCTATTTTATAATGTGTCATAATTTAATCCCACGAAATAGATTTCAAGATATTCAAATTTTATTTTAAAATTGGTTTTTAAAATTAAATTAATACAAGTAATAAATAAATTAGATTTTTCTTTTTTCTTATGAGATATAACCTAAAATAATAATAAAAGCTTTATATTACAACAACATAGAAAAATAAAATTTCAGTTTCATTAATATGAAAGCGATAGGATTGGTTTTTTTATATGATAGAAAACTCGGAATTCCAGAAGAGATTTCAAACCAATTCAGTCAATATTTTCCAGATATTTCTGAAAATTTAGTATTGGAAAAACTACTTGGATTATCAGAATTAAAAGAGATTATGGATAAAAAAAGAATTTACTGGGCAGGAATTAAAGAAAATTTTGATATTATTTTAAAGAATGATGACTCTATCGGAAAAATAGCGTGGAAGGTTTTTAAAGATTTTTTTGGGGAGGAACCTTCAGAAGAAGTCAAATCTTTAGTTTATAATGGTGCTCAAACTCCCTGGAAATTCTCAGTAATGGTTTGTGTTATCTATAAGTAAGCAAATCAATAATAAACATTTAATTTATGTTTAATTTCAGCTAGTAATAAATCTGCATTGACTTGATTTTCCATTGCATTATTATATCCTTTCATATAAGATAAAAGAGAATATAGATCAATCTTTTTATAAAAATCTTCACCAATCTTACAATATTTTTGATAGCCCTCATAGAATTTGAGTTTTATATCTTTATGATTAATTCGTTTAAATGTAATATTTTCCATTCTCACAAAATCTTGTGCTCTCACCCCTATTCTCCAGTTATCAAAATCTATTATTCCCTTTATTTGAGATTTTATTGGATCATCTTTAATAATAATATTCTTCCATTGATAATCATTATGGATTAAAACTGGTTCATTTTCATCTTCTAATAAGTAAATATGTTCCTTAATAAAATCCCTTATTTCCTCTTCTTGATTAAATTTATATTTTTTTGCTTCTTGAATTTGATCTTCGAATTCCGAATTAATAATTTCTAACCAATTATTTTTTGCTTCTTCGCCCAGATTATAAATACCAGGTTGAAATGAATTGAATGTTATGTTATGTAGCTTTCCTAATATTTCTCCTATATCACTAAATAAATTAAGGAACTTTGATTTATTAAAACTAAAATTCTCACCCTTATATTTATCATATAAATTCATTAAAGATTTTCCATGGATATATTCATGTACTGAAAATAAATAAGGAATGAGTTGTTTGGTTTCATCATAATAAATTAGGTTACCTACTGGTATTATAGGAGGATTATCTTTATTAAAAATATAATCCCCCTTTTTACGTGCAATTATTTCTTTAACTTTTTCTCTAAAATTTTCTAAATGTGGGTTTAAAGAGCCATCTAAAAGAGGAAATAACACCTTTTCTTTAATTAGATGTTCATATTTAAACGACTTTAAAGTCCGAAATCTAAAAATTAATTGACTATTTTCAAAATTAACACGATATATTGTATTTGTTTCTGCGTCATAAGGTCCTATTATTTTTTTGAGTTTCCCCTGTTTAATTAACACTTCAATATTGGAAAATGTGTTTATAATATCATCTAATTGATAAATTCCTTCTTTACCAAGAGAATACAGTTGATATATTGCTTTTTGATTCAGTAAATAATTCACGGTTGCATGTATCCTTCCTTTAGTAATTTGATCTAATTCTCTATTGAGTTCAGGAGTTATATTATAGTGGTCTTCAATAGAAGTTTGAATGATATCCTTATATAAATAAAGAAAAGCATATTTTAAACCCCTTTCTTCTTTTCCCTTGTCTATTTTAAAGTCATAAATATTATTTCTAACGTCATTTAATTGGTCCTGTATTTGGTGTAAATCTAAAATTTTATCTTCAATCGCACAAAAATATAATTTTGAAGGTATATTTACTAGATTACCAATTTTAGGTATGATTCCACAATATTTTCGCAAGTTTAAAGGAATTAGTTGGAGAAATTTTTGAAAATTTTCCTCTTTTCCACATAATAAAGAGAAATTTTGATTTATCATTTGAATATATGATTTGCTATTATTAATATTATCAAATGAATCAATGAATCCAGAAAAATTAGGATTCCCCAATAATTTTTTAATAAAATTAGGATTTATTTCATTTCCAGCAAAATCTTTAGGATTATTCGATAAAAATATTTGATTTTTAATATTAATTGAATCAAAAATTTCTGTAAAATAAGACTCTAAATCTGATTTTTTTTCTATTAATGGGGGGGATAGTACAAAATTAAGTTTATCAAATTTTTTCCCTAATTCATCGAGCTCGTCAATTATTTCTTCCACTTCATTACCTAATACTGCTACTAATATGGGTATTTTTTCACCCGTCGATTCTAAGGTTAAGTTAATAAGCTTGATCTTTTCTATTCTATTATTTGAGAATAGCCTGCCGTCTCCAGTAACTCCAAATAAGTATATTGAATCTGCTCCATTAACAAGAAGATGGCGAATTAATAATGATTGTATCTCTATATTTACTTCATTTTTTTTATTATAGAATGTGAGTGATGGAACTACAACGC
>JBATUM010000265.1:0-5940 GCA_049671145.1 Promethearchaeia archaeon | reverse complement strand
ATTTAAGACCCCCCATTTCTATAGATTCTAACGATTGGTGAAACTCTTCCATAGAAAAATGGTGAAAGGCGGTTAAAAAACCAGAAACTATATCCTCATCTGCATCAGTTTTCAAAAAAGATTTATATAATAATTTTACTCCTGAATCACTGTCAAGAATCCAAATAATCATGATTAACTAGTTGCTCTAATTATTACTTAAAATTCTTATACACTTAGACTTAAAATAAATATTTCTTTCTATTTAGGTTATTGGATTAGTTATTAATAACAAAATTATTCTCGCGGAATTATTTTGCTGTTATCTTCTCTTTGTTAGTAAAAGAATAGATATTAAAATATTTAAACTTAAGATAATAAATTTCAAATCTAATAGTAATGCTTAAATTTATCTTAAAGGTAATAAATTTCCGCATTTATGACATTTAATGTAAAATCTTTTAATTTTTATCCCACAATGAATACATTTTAGGATATTTGAATCTTGATTTATTTCATAGAATTTCTTCTCGCATTTTTCCTTATAATATCCCTCATACATAACCTCTCTTATCCATTCTAGATATGGAATCCAAACTAGTGAATTTTCTGGCTTTATGTAAATAACTCCATTTTTCGAGAAACTTATATATTTTTTTGGATAGAATTCCATTTTCTTCTGATATTTTCGACTTTGAAAAGTATAATTTATTAAAATTCCAATAATTAAAATAAGTAGAGAAAAATTAACCCAAAAGTTTTCAATTATAACCCACATTAAAGAAAAAGTCGTAATTATATAAAAAATTGATTCTATATTTTTCCTTTTGTAATTTTTATTAAATCTCTTCCATCTTTGAAACTCTAGACTACATTTTAAACAAATAGGTATATAGGTACTAGATTTACTTTTTCTAAATTTCTTAATCTTACTTCTGTGAATCTCATCAATAGGATAAGGAATTAGATTCCTATTAACTTCACATTTAAAACACTTTAAAAATTTTAAAGCGCTTTCAATTTCAATTTTATTATTGGAGAACAATTTTCTTTCTATATTTATAATTGTATATGAAAACTTTTTTCATTAACAAATATCAATTGGAAATTTAATAATGTTATGATCCCATTTAATCATACTTTATTTTATTTGACTTCAATGAAAGTGATCGTGTAAATTACCTTAATTGATTTAAGGAGAACACTTTCATTTACTAATTAAATTTATATAAAAATTTACTCATTTTTTTTTGTCCTTTTTTGCTATCACGTAAAATTAAATTTCCGAACTTTCTTTAATATTAAAATTATCATTAATAAGTTACCATTTAATTCTCCTAAAATGTCATTTTAAGATTAATTAGGAGTGCTTTAAATGATTAATTTTAGACATTACAAATAGTGTCTATAATAGGATAACAGGGTTATTTAATTGGAACAGCCGTCTATTATCAAGATAGATTACAAATTTAAAAGTACAAAATTCTTAGTTGAAAATCTTGTAGCTTTTCTTACTGTTAAAAGGATTAGTCATCTTTCAGTACTATTAAATCCAATTTGTATTATTTGTGGTATTTCATATTTGCTGCTGCCTATATATACAATATTTTGGGATGTATTTGGAATATTAATAATTATTACTTTATTTGTAAATGGATTACTCGTTTATCTTAGCTCTATTAAGGTGAATAAAGCAACTAAATTAGGTAAGAAGTTAAATTTGATTTGCTATGTGTATTTAGTGTTCATGATTCTTGCCTTAATGGGTATTATCGGAGGAAATTTACTTATTCATGCAAATTACACCAATTTAATAATCAATAGCCTCGGAGGATATTTCTTAATTTATTTTTGTTATATCAGCTTATTTACATTCAGTTTTCTAATTGCTTTGTTTGATGTTAAAAATATCAACAACAGAATATTATGGAATTCAGAAAATAATATTGATAAAGCTGTTTCTAATGGACGTTTAAAGAAAGTCTTAAAAAGAATTTTGACAATCCTCAGTAGTATTACTTTTATTATTGGGGGTTTATGCGCATTCGTTACACTATTTGGCTCATTTGAAATAGTTACTACTATATTTGCAATGTTTTCTTCTCAATTCGGAGCGTTTTTCTCTTTAATTTTTCTTGCTAATATGCTTTTACTATTCAAGCTAAAGAAACACAAATGGAAGCCTAAAAAGATTAAAAGAAAAACGATAACAGGGCTAGTTATTTCATTTGTAATGCTTTTACCGTTACTTTTAACCCATATCACTATTTTTGTGGCAAATAAAAACTTTTCAAATGCCTTTGGCGATGATTGGCAAAACAGAATCCCTGTAAATGTAAATAAATACTTTTTAAGAACTCCGTTTACAACTTCAGGATACTTTTTAGGAATTCCTCCCAAAAACTGTTTAGTTGAAGAACATACATTATTTTATGATGGCGAGGGGATTAATCTTTATTTTGATGCTTATATGCCCTTAAAAAACGGAGTGGGGCTTCCAGGACAGAATTCAACGATTTTAAGCATCCATGGTGGCGGCTGGATATTGGGGGACAAGGGTGGCTTAGGAAGAATTCCAATTAATAAATATTTAGCAGCCCAAGGATATATTGTATTTGATATCCAATATGGTTTAGTTGATTCATTTCTAACACCAATAGATCCAACCACACCAAGATATACTAAAGGAGATTTTAATATTGATGATATGGTACGACATATAGGCATTTTCACAAATTTTCTTGCTGAAAATGCACAGAGATATGGTGCTAACTTGGATTCTGTTTTTGTTACTGGAGGTTCTTCAGGTGGTCATCTTACTTGCGCTACCGCTTTAGCTATAGCAAACGGAAATTATTCAGATATTCTCAATTCCACTCTAACAATAAAAGGAATTGTACCTTATTATCCGGCAAATGGGATGGCATCCTGGTTTGGAATTGATGGAAGAGAAGAATTTAAAAATCCTGAAATACTGATTGAAGAAAGTAGTCCTCCTTGTTTAATCTTTCAAGGAACTCATGATATTTTAAATTATTTTGGTATAGCAACTAATATCAGAGACATATATATCTCACAAAATAATAAACAGTGTGCTATTATTTGGATGCCATTAGGAGGACATGGTTGCGACACTTATTATCCAGGGTATTATTCGCAAATATTCTTATATTATATGGAGCGCTTTTTATATCTCTATCATTAAAGCACTCTTAATTTCTCAAATCATTTTTTGCATTCTTTCGATATCAACTTAAAATCAAAAATTATTAATAAAAAGCAAAAGAAAAAGGTGCATTTTTTTACTTGTATTATGACTAGAAATTTAAAAATGAAACTATATAGAGGTATTGAAAATGGGTGATGAATACAGTCTTAATAAAGAAGAACTTGAATTAATTTATGATGTTCTTTTTAAAAAGATAATGGTGTTGATGAAACAACCCGGGATTGACCTAGACCCTTTTGGAGAGATGATAAACATATTGAGTACGTTAAGTGGAATATTTAGCTTTAAAACAATGATTTCAATTATACCAGAATTAGTGGCTCTTGCTATTAGATATGGAATGATGGTCGAAAAGTCTTATCAAGACGACCAAATGAGTTCAACTGAAGATTTGCAAGGTTTAGACAAAGAAGAGCAACAAATAAAACGTATTTCTAAATTACAAGATGATATCGATAAATTGAGCATTTATTTATAAAAAAAAAGAAAGAGATTTTTTTATACACTTTTTTTATTCACGTTGTAGTAATATTCCTTCAATGCCAGCAAAGATTCCAAACCCAGCTGCTATGAAGGGCAGAATAAGCGCTGCGCTAACAGTGTAATATTGCCAGATACCGGAATATTCAGCTGCACCTCCCGCTAAATAAATTATTGGACTAATAGCCGATAAAATACCCCCAACAAGCCACATTATATTAAAATTCCTCTCTTTTAGCTTACTTAATATACCTGTTACTAATAGAATAACAAATCCAATAAGTAGGAGAATAGTACTAACAAGTCCTAAGTAAAATATTGTCTCATCCGTATCAATAAAACCAATACTACCCATATCATTATACATATTCCATAGCCAGACCTGTGAGCCACCAACAGACCATGCTGGGGTAAAAAATGCGATTATACCAAGCACTCCGCCTACTAAGGCAAAAATCCATAAATTTTCTTTAATATTTACCATATTTATTTCAATCTCTAGTTTTTAAAATAATGGAATTAGATTATATTCTTTATTAAATGAATTGCATCGTTCTAATATAAAAATCTTCTTACTATCTAACGACTTTACTATTTTGTTAAAAGCCCTTTTAAATTTTAAAACAAAAATATAAATTCATAATTTAAATTAGTCAATAATAAAATCGAATCAAAAACCAAAAATTAAGTAGTGATTAATGAAATGATATTTCAAATTTTTAATGAGGATTGGCTTGAATCTTTAGACACTTTCGAAGAAATAATGTGGTTCTTAGTGATATATTTGATTATTCTGGTATTAATGGCAATTTTTCTGAAGCTTGCTTTAAGTTTTTTCAGTAAAGCACGTCACACTGAATTTGGTAGTGTGTTTCTTACTTCATTTGTAATAACTATTTTCTTTGCGATTATCTTCCTTTTTTTGAGTGGATGGTTAGCGTGGATTGTAGCCTTGATTATTACTTGGATTATTATTGCTGCGAGGCATAATCTTGGTTTTCTTTATGCTATTATCGTCACAATCCTTGCATTTTTGCTCTATATAATTGTAGCTTTAATAGTTGGAGCATTATTACACATAACTATTGTAGTTTTACCGTTTTAAACTACATTTTTTTCTTTTAAAGAAAGTAATGTTCCTTTAGTAATGAACCTAACAGAGTTCTCCATCTTTTTCATAGCAGTCAAATAAACTATCTAAATTGTCAATGTAATCGACCATGGAGCTATACCACTTTTCTAGTAAGTCTCTAAATTGAACTTTAACCTTATCCAAATCTTTTGCTTTATACACATATAAGTATCCTCTTTTATTAGTATCCTCTATTCCTTTAAGTTCAGAATATTCTTTTAATGAGAGAGAATACCTTTTGATAACCTTTAAATCAAGTAAATCTTGTAAAGCTCTTTGAATTGAACTTCTATCTTTATCTAAAATACCTGTTAATTCCATGGTACTTACATTATCATGTTTAAGTAAATACGTAAATACATTGGATTCAATTTCATTAAGACCGAGAATACACCGAAATAAATTCCCACTTTTAAATATCTTCTTTTCCTCTAAAATATCTTTTAACTGGTCAGAAATACTTTCCATGCTTTTTAACCCTCTCTTAAATTAATTAAAGATACTAAAAAAAAATTAAAAATAAAACTATTTTGAAAACGATTTCAATTTCTCTAAAACACGTTCTATATATTCAGCATTTACAGCTCCAACGATTTTATGCACTATTTTTTCATTTTTAATAAATAATGTTGTTGGAATGCCCGTAATTCTATATCTCTGCGCAATAGAAGGATTTTCATCAACATTCAGTTTTACAAAAATGAATTCTTGGCCATGGACTTGTTGTAGCTTCTCAAAAATTGGTGCAAACATCATACATGGTCCACACCAAACCGCCCAAAAATCTATAATTATTACTTTATTAGGAAATTCTTTTAATAAATTATCAAATTCCTCGGTTGAATGAATCTTGACGATCTCTTTTGGCATTGCATGTGCTTTCAATAAAATTTCGGCTTTTTTAATTCGAATCTTTTCTATCTCTTCATCAGACATTTTTCTTCTCGATTTTTTAATGGTTTTGAGGTTGTGATATTACCTATCACATCCTTATTTAATTGAGAAAAATAACAGATTCTATTTAAATGTCTTTATTGTGTAGTAAAAATCACGACTTAATCACGAAATAAGTAAATTTTACATAGCCTATTTCTTAATAAACAAAAATTTAGCATTTTTG
>JBATUM010000264.1:0-24993 GCA_049671145.1 Promethearchaeia archaeon | reverse complement strand
CAAGAAACTTAAAAGAAGCTGCTGTAGCTATTAAATCTAAGGTAGATTATATTGATTGTAAAAATCCTGATGAAGGCTCACTGGGAGCAAATTTTCCATGGATCATTAAAGAAATGAAGAAATTAATTCCTCCTAACAGCTCTCAATTATTAAGTGCTACAATTGGAGATTTTCCTTACTTACCTGGGTCTGCTTCATTAGCTGCATTAGGGGCCGCAGTATCAGGAGCGGATATCATAAAAGTGGGTTTGAAAGGCCCCAAAAATTTAGAGGAAGGTATTAATTTGATGCAAAAAGTTGTAAAGGCAGTTAAGCATTATAATAATGATATAAAGATTGTAACGGCGGGATATGCAGATAAAAAAAGAATGGATTCTTCTCCCGATTTTTTGGTTCTTCCTAAAATTGCTGCCGATTCGGGTTCTGAAATTGTAATGCTTGATACTTACATAAAAGATGGTAAAGGGTTATTTGATTTTTTAAGTGTTGAGCAGTTACTTCAGTTTAAGAATATGGCAAGTAATTTGAACTTAGAAGTTGCTTTAGCAGGTAATTTAAGAATAGATTCTATTTCTAAAATAAAAGAAATCTCTCCTGATTTAATAGGTGTTAGAAGTGTCGTATGTGAAGGATTTGATAGACAAAACGGAACTATTCAAACTCATCTTATTGAAGAATTAAGAAATGAATTATATTAATAATTATAAATAAAACTGATAATTATTTCTTCTTGAAATTAAGTTTCATTAATTTGAATCAAAAAGTTTTCAATATTTAAATTTTTTAATTGGTTATTTAAACCAATTATAATGAATAGAAATTATAATTGAATTTTTACTAAAAATAGCTTCATATTATACTTTAAATATTTCCTTAAACTTAACACTATACACTATTTAATAGTAAAATTATTTTGGTTACGCTTCCTATTTAAAAGTATGTTTCAAAAAGAATTAGGTGTAATTGGTGTTGGAAAGATTGGAAATGCATTAATAAATCGATTTATTTCTACGAAAACAATTGAAAAAAATGAGATTATAATATACGATATTGATAACCATCGACTTATTGAGAGATCTAAGGAACTTGATGTTGAATACGCTGAAAATAATGTCTCACTTGTCAGGTCCGCAAAATATGTATTAATTGCAGTAATTCCTCAAGTTATAGATAAAGTTTTAAATGAAATCAGCCCAGCAATAACAAAACAACATACTATAGTATCTATTGTAGCGGGAGTATCTATTAATCATATTGAAAAATTTATAAATAAACCTGTTGGAATAATAAGAATTATGACTAATACGTGCGCTATAGTTGGAGCCGCTGCTACAGTAATCGCTTCCAATACGGAAGTTAATGAAAAAGAAAAAAACTATGTACAAAAACTGTTTGATTCAGTCGGTATGGTTGTTGAACTCGATGAGACACATTTAGATGCAGTTACTGGATTATCTGGTAGTGGTCCAGCATATATTTTTATTATAATTGAGGCTCTGGCTGATGGAGGCGTAAAAATGGGAATACCACGTGATATTTCTCAAAAACTAGCCGCTCAAACAGTATTAGGTTCAGCTAAGTTATTGTTAGAAACAAATAAACATCCTGGTGAATTAAAAGATATGGTAGCAACACCTGGAGGTACTACAATAACCGCTATACATGAAATTGAATCAGCAAAATTAAGAGCAACCTTAATCAGAGCTGTAGAAGCCGCTTGTATAAAATCAAAATCGCTGAATTCTTCGAAAGTTGAATAATAAGTTGTATTTAAATCTTTTCTAAAGGTATTGTCTTACTTTCACGAATTGAAGATTTAAAGATCCGTATTTTTGGTTGATAGCATTCAAAAACTTCTAATACTTTACTTTCATCTCTTTTTTTACAAATTGCATATACAGACCTTCCTAATTGATTCATACTAGCCCCTATAATATTTAATTGATTTAAATTCTCAATTAGTTCCTTAACTTTATTTAAATCAAGTATACTAAGCATGTTAGTGTCTTTAACAAACTCATTTGATACTGAGATAAATGTTTTAATATTAGGATTTTTTATTAACTTAGCTAGGGCTTTATTACCAGCTTTTTTTATTCTCAGGCTTAATTCAGGATTAGACAAAATTGATTTTGTAGTGATAATCCCGAAGGATCCACAGATTATATTTAAATTATAAGGAATAGATATTCTCTCAAAATTACATGGATATCCAGGCTGTCTTAATATGCATAAACCCCCTGCTAATTGCCCACAAACTGTGCCTAACCCTGTCCTATTAATCACTTCTGCTATATGGGCAATTCTTCCTTTTTCATAAAACGAAAAACCTAAATTTAATAAACAATCTAAACCATAAGTTGTCCCCAGAGCCCCAGAACCACTTGCTCCATATCCACATCCTACTGGTAAATCAAATGTATGAATAATTTTTATTTTTATATATTTTTTAAAGAAATTTTGTAAGTAATTATAAATATAATATGTAGTTTCTGCCTTCGTATTCAACTCTTCATTGTTGATATAGACTTGACAATAATTTTGTTTTAAATCCTCTTGCTCTTCAAGTATTATCTCAGTTCTTCCAAAACTGTTTAAATTGAAACCAGCTCCTCTAGATCCTATTTTTTCTGGATTGTTAATCTTTATACCATTGATTTCATCAACTATTTCAAAAAAACCAGAGATTCTATGTGGAACTTCTACTATAACTTTGTGTTTCTGAGGAATCATGAAACTTATTTTATGATATCACCTATTTATTAATAAATAGAAAGAAAAATCAAATTTGATTATTATGAAAAATATTGTTATAAAAATAGGAGGATCACTTCTCTTTAATAATAGTTTTCAAATTAATGCTAAAAAAATTACTCAATTTTCCACTATTATCAGAAATACGGTAAAATATGACTCAATTGTAGTCGTTTGTGGTGGAGGATTAATAGCAAGGGAATATATTAAAACTGTACGACTTTTTAAAAGAAATGAAGCTTTTTGTGATACTATTGGCATTGATCTTTCTCAAATTAATTCTAGATTAATTATTGCTAGTTTAGGAGAAAGCGCATACCCTATAGTCCCTAAAAATGTTGAGGATTTATCCAAAGCTATACTCTTTAATAAAATCGTAGTAATGGGAGGGCTACAACCAGGACAATCAACTACTTCTGTTGCATTTGAAGCAGCAGAATTGATCGATGCTAAAAGTTTGGTCATTTTAACAGATGTTGAAGGAATTTATGATAAAGATCCAAAAGAATATGCCGATGCTAAATTACTTAAATCTTTAGATTACAATCAATTACAAAAAATAATACTTAAACAATCAGGAAATAAACAAGCAGCGGCAGGAGAATATAGAATATTTGATTTAGTTTCATTACAAATTCTAAAAAGAAGCAGAATTACTGTTTATATCATTTCTGGAAAAGATTTAAATGAATTTAGCAAATTTTGGAATGGCAATACAAAAATAAAGGGAACAATTATAACAAATTAATCAATAATATCATAAATTATTTTAAACTTTAAGATTTTACTAATATATTACTAATCATATTGTAAATTATTAATAATAATATGTCTCAATCCTCATGGAAGGAAAAGATTCAGAAGAAATGGGGTCCTCACATTCATTGTTCTATATGTGGCAAAGCTATGTCTTCAGATAAACAATTTTGTAGTCAGAGTTGTAGAGATAATTATTTGACACGTGAAAGGAAGCAAAAGAAAAAAGGAAGGTTACAATGTATTTTCTTTGCTGTAATAATGGTAGTATTGATGTTAATTATGTTTTTACCTGGTCTTTTTTAATAACTCAATTAACTAAAATGAAAGATTTTTTAGACAGCTTATATTATAACTATAATAATTTAATAATTTTTAAACGTTCTATAATGCAGAGATAACCAAGCCAGGTCAAAGCATGAAGCAAATTCTATATAATTGAGATTTATGCGGCGACCGGTGATGGACTCAAGATCCATTGTCATAGGACTGCGGGGGTTCGAAAAATTTCTCGTATATTTGAAAATTCGGGAATCCCCCTCTCTGCATTTCTTTAAAATTCTCTCTATTCATTTTGAATGGTATTTAGCGAACTATTTAGAAAATCAACTAGAGGTTTAATATTATTCTTAATATTCTTTTTGGATTTTATAAATGTTAAGAGTAATACGGGTGCTTTAAGAATATAAGAACTTTTTTCTGCAATAATTGTACTAACTAACTCCTCCTCAACACCAAATAATTTATAAGATGTAGATGTAGATTTCATTCCTTCAATTAAAGGGGGGCTAGCTAATGTCACATTTCCAATACCCATTTGTTCTTGATCAGAAATTAAAATGAGATAACTCTTAAAAAGTTTAAAAATTTTCAAGTATATCTTAATACCTTCGAATAACGCCTCTTTTTCTATTAATAACCTCATAAAATATCTACTCGTAAATCGGAATAATTTAGTTTAAAGATTTATTGAATAGCCAACTGATTTATAATTTAAGTTTAATTAAGAATTAATTATCATAGTATAAGATGTTTTTTTAATTATATTTATATAAAAATCGGAATGCATTAATGTCGAATGCTAATTTAAACTCAAACCTTAAGGAGAAAAAGATACCTACAAAATGTTATAGATGTAATTGTGAAATTTTTGATTTTTCTCAAAAATACTGTCAAAATTGTAATGCTATTTTAAAACCTAATGAATTAAAATGGAGAAATAGTTTCATTCTTTGTATTTGCTTATTATTTTTAATACCATTTCTTATTGCTTTAATTTCTATATTAAAATTCTCCTAATGATCTTTCAATAGAAATTATTCTTTTAATCTAAAGAAATTACTACATCTGATATCCTTTGCCTTCGGATATCAAAATCATGGTCTAGATGAATTGTTATACAATGTTTGTCTTTACCCATAGGATTCTTATGAACAAAACTAACAGGAACTACAGGTAATTCAGATTTAAGTATTACTTTCTTGGGAATAGGGACCGGAATAACTCCTGCACACCTTTCACAATTGACTAATACAATTTTGTTATCTTTTGATTTGAGTTTTTTAATTTTTTCTAATAAATCAGTTGATAAACCTGGTGAGTTTGCAGTTAATTTTTCTTTTTTTTTTGGTACTTCAGGTACAGGGGGAACATCCAATTCAAATTTTTCATTAGACTCTGATTTAGGCTTTTTATTGTTTGTTTTTTTTGTTTTTTCATATTTTGTAGGATGCGGTCTAGATTTTTCATCCTTTTGAATATGTTGCTTCATAGGAGTCCCTTGGTTAACAATAGTCTTAATATTTGATAAAAGCAAATAAAATATTATAATAATTTAGCCTTATTTAAATTATTTAAAAATAACGGAAAAACTAAAAATAAGTTAAACACCAAATATTTGCCTTAATTCAGCATATATTTTTGATAATTCAGAAATTATGTAGCTATTATTTTGTTGAAGATAATAATTAATATATCCAGATAAACCATCGCTGGCTTTAATCCATTCTAATAAGGATTCAACTTCGCCTTTTAATTGTGGATCTATACTGATCGCTCCTGAAGGAGCAACTGAGTTAGTACTTGTACCTAATTGAGCATTCTCGTTCATGTAACTTCCTTTAGAACTCATGTTCGCTAAAGTTCTCATAGTATCCATCGTAGCCCCCATAGGTTCACCATCAGGTTCGAGATAGACAATCAATTTATGTTCTTCATCCTTTGCGCCAATGATGTGGCCTTCACCTTTTATAGAAGTTGCTACCAATCTTTCTGATGTACATTGTAAAATTGAATATTTTACTCCAGAAATCATTATGAATTGGGCATTCATGCTACTCCAGCTTGATATTACTTTTGCTACATCTGGACTAATATCCCAATTATCTGTGGAGTAAAGAATATTATCTCTACCTTGAACAACAGCTGCAGCTATAATACTAGGATCTTTTTGCATTAAATTGTAAACTGCGGTTGCAGGATCTATAGGCATTTTTAATCATCTAATTTTAAGTAATTAAAATCCTTAAAAGAGAATAATTTAATTTTAATTTATTAGTATAAATATAATTATAAAATTTTTATTAAAAATTTACGCTTAATGACTTTTGTTTTCCTTTTTCTTAATATTAATCTCTCCGAATTTAGGCTCATATTTAGAAATTACTTGTTTATGTTTCTCATTTTTGAAATTGATAAATTCCTCTTCAAATTTTATTCTATTAATAAAAAAAACTTTATGTTTTTCATCATTTTTTTTCATTTGTTTTAAGTGATCTTTTAGATTTTTAAGATCTTTAAAAGGCTTTCCACATATTGGGCAATTTAAATTTAGACTATCTAGAAGGTAATTGGGTGTTTTGACTACTACTTTAAACTTTTTATTTTGCCTCGATACCTTGGAAGAGTGCCGACAATAATGCCTTATCAACTTTCCATAAGGAGGGTATTGAAAAAAAACTTTACTACCGTGAGAACATTCCCAATACAATATATCTTTTCCGCATTTAGGACAAGATGTTTGAAAAGAACGGAGATAACAATGCTTTCCGTGACTTTTATAATAATGTCGCATTATATGAATAGAAAATTCGATTTAATTAAAATTTTTCGGTGCATCTTGAAAATCAAATATAGTAAAAAATGATAATTATTAACTGATAAAGCTTTAAAACGCAAACATTTAAATGTATGAGTTTAATTATAGAAATTAAGGAATTGAATTATGGAAGGGTAGACGTATTTGGATCTTTCAATGCCTCAAAATATTATAAATTTATGCCCAGAATGTGGAAATGCTAATTTGATATCTGATGAGGCACGGGGCGAGATCGTATGTAATGTATGTGGTCTAGTTTTGAGACAAAAACTTATTGATTCTGGTCCGGAATGGAGAGCTTTTTCATCAGAAGAAGCTAGTAAAAAGGTAAGAGTCGGAGCACCTACAACACTCACATTACACGACAAAGGACTTAGTACTATGATTGGGTGGAAAAATAAAGATGCATTTGGAAAGAGCATAAGCCCAAAAATGAAAGCAGAAGTTTACCGCTTAAGAAAATGGCATGTTCGAACACGTACAAATAAATCAATTGATCGTAATTTGGCATACGCCATGAATGAGTTAGATCGTTTTGCTTCACAATTGAATTTATCAAAGGGTATTAAGGAATCAGCGGCTCACATATATAGAAAAATGGCACAAAAGAATTTAATAAGAGGAAGATCTATTGAAGCAATGTTAATTGCCTCAATATACCTATCTTGTAGATTAAATAATATTCCGAAAACCTTAGATGATTTTATTGAGTTTGCTATGGTAGATAAAAAAAAAATTGCGCGATGCTATCGTTTAATATTAAGTGAATTAAAAATCAATATACACGTCTCTTCTCCAATAAACTTCATACCCCGATTCTGTGCTGAATTAAAACTTTCTGGAAGAACCCAAAATCGTGCAGCTGAGCTTTTAAAATTAGCAAAAAAATACCATATTACTGCGGGTAAAGCTCCAACTGGTCTTGCAGGAGCAGCATTATATGTTGCAGCAATACAAGAGGGTGAACGTCGTACTCAAAAAGAAATATCATTGGCTGCAGGCGTTACTGAAGCTACAATTCGCAATCGCTATAAAGAATTATTAGGTCATCTAAAATTTGAATTAATTCTTTAAAAATTCTTTAAAAATAGAGTTGAATTAATTAGATTTAAGAAATTATCTAACTTTTATCCTTTTAATAACATCAGGTCTTTTCTTAAAGAGTATGCGAAAACCACAGTGGGAACATTTAATGCCAGGAAGCGCATTAAGTTCTTTTTTAGAAACCTCTTTCCCACAACTTTTTCTCGCACATACATATTTCATAATTACATAAAATATACCATAATTAAAATATTTTTCGTAAAAACGAGATTAAACAAGAATTATAAATTAATTTTATGTAATCAAATTAATTAAATATATAAAGATTTCTTCTTATCATCTGTATCAGCAAATTGAAATGTATCTAAGTCTCGTTCTAATTGATCTTTTTTACTTTGTAAATTTTTTGTAATATCGTTAAGATTTTCAAGAGAATATTTCTTTTTAATCGGTAAGGTAAATGATCTTTTAAGCATTTCTAAAAGCGTTATTGATGCTTTTAAATCAGTAATATCTTCATTAATCATGGCGAGGTTATCTGTCTCAGCTAAAAGCACTATCCCATCTATATCAAATCTTGCTTTTGCTAAAGTAGGTATTAGGCCATTAGCTCCAATAATCACTCCTTTTTGAATTTTATTGCATTTATTTTTAATTAAAAAATCTCCTAATAGCTCTCGATTAGTAGAACTGGCATAAATTTTTGGTATTTTTGTACTTAATTTTCGACGATTTACAGGATAAGCTCCTAAAGCTATAATTAATTTAATGTTGTATTTATGGATTATTTCTGTGATAAAGTTTGATATATTATATATGCCTTTTGGTGTTAAACTTTGGGCGTCTGCAGTAATGAGTATTATATCTCTTAAATTATTTGGGTCTTTCCAATACAAGATTTCTGCCTTTGGAGCAGAAAGAATGCTATCATCTACTATTGCTCCTGCTGGATAATCGTCAAAAATGATATCCATAAGATTTTTTGCATCAAGCTGACCAATTAGCGAATCTAAAGCAAATTTTCCAACGTCAGCAATTCCCGGCATTCCCAAAATGCAAATCGGATTTTTAAATTCATCTTTAGAAATATTAATATGAGTTATGATCCTTATTCCATTTTCAGACATTTTCATTTTTTATTAATTTTTTTATTATAAAAAGAGTTAAAATCTTATCTTTAAAAACAATGTGTTATCCTAATAGACACAAGATTTACTGTTAAAGTAATATTTTCATAATATCACAAAGATTAATTGATAAGGAAGTTTAGATAATATAAATGGAATAATATCTTTCTTTTATTGAACAAGTTTACCAAAACTAGTGATTTAAATAAGATATCAATGTTTAAAATGTGGAACTTGTTGTTATGAAATTACTCAAAATCCAGGTTTAAAAAGGATACCTGTTTATCCAGAAGAAGTTGATTATTTAATAGAAGTTGCTGAAAAAAAAGACATCAAATTTAGCGTAATAGAAGATTTAGTATTTCCTGATATAAAAAATGAGGAAATTATTGTCATTACGTATAAAATAAATTTAAATAATTCGGAAAAGAGGTGCCCTTTTTATAACACTACAAAAGGTTGTATAATCCATGAAAATAAACCAATAGCTTGTCAAGCATATCCATTAGCTTTAAAACGTATAGATGCCTTCAATTTTCAAATATCAATAGATCCATTATGTAGTTATGTTATTAATAATTATGAAGAGTTGAAGAATAAAGATATAAAAAAGTTAGAAAAAATATTTGAAGAGGAATTCCCAAAAGCTCAAAAATTCTATCAAAAAAACAAGAAATTACAATTAAAAATAAAAAAGTTGGAATACAAAAGAAAGATCATAATTCCACGTGAAATTAATGTAGAAAATTTTAATAATTATTTAAAAAAATGGGATAGGAAAGAAATTATTGCAAAATAATATAAAAAATTAGGGACAAAATGTGAACAAAATTATTTCGTTATTATCAACGGGTTTAGATAGCCCTGTAGCAGCATATTTAATGATAAAAAAAAACTTCTATCCCGTATTTCTAACTTTTTTAACTTTCAAAAATCAAAATCTAATAATGAAGGAAAATATTGTTGAGATAGTTAAAATTTTAGCGGCATATACAAAAAGGAAGTTTAAAATATACTTTATTCAACAAGATTTAAATTTAAATCTACTAAAACAATTATGTGAAAGAAAATTAACATGCATTCTATGTAAACGACTAATGATACGAATAGCAATACAAATTGCCGAAATAGAAAATACAAATATAATAGTTACTGGAGATATTTTAGGGGAACAGGCTAGCCAAACCTTAGACAATATATATGCATACAATAATCTCATTAAAGATTATGTGATTATAAGACCTCTTATTGGATGGAATAAGTTAGAAGTTATTAATTTGAATAAAAAGCTTGGATTATATGAAATTACTTCAAAAGTTTCAATTTCATGTCTTTATAATCCACAATTTCCTGAAACCCATGCAAAATTGCATGAAATCCTAAATAACGAATCTAAAATAAAAATTCAGGATATCGTAAAAAAAGCAATAAATTCCGCTGAATTATTGGAATTTCATATCTAAATCATTTAATAAATTTTTAAAATCTTCATCTTTTAATTCAACTTCCTTATGTAGATTTAATGCATTAGAAATAATTTGCGCTAGAAGGTGTTTACAGAAATTGCGTTTTCTTTTAACAACTACGTTTTTATAAAAATCTTGGCAAGAACAAAATATATTTGGGTATATTAAGTGTTCACAATTCTCCCCTAACGTTGTCCAGACAACTCGATTAGAAGGTTTGTAAATGTATTTAGAGACTCCCTTATTTATTACTTCTAATACTTTTTGTGATTTATTTGGATAAATATCTTCTATATAATTAATTAACTCATCATCTATAGCTCCCTTTTTCTTGACGATTTGGAAAAAGTTACTTAGTAAATCTTTAGTCATTTGTAATTCATATTATTATTAGTAATAATTAGTAATAAGGATCATTAATTTGAGTAAGATTTTATATTTACCAACGAGATACTACCCAGCGATTTCAGGAGCAGAATTCTATTTACAACGAATGGCAGAGATTTTATCATCTAAATATAAATACTCTATAGATATTTTTACCTCAGATGGAATAGATTTTAAAAGTTTAAGAGATTCTAAAGGAAAAGTTATTAAAAGTAATGACAAATATTTCAATAGTGTGAATAAATTGAATATTAATCGTTATTCTGTAAATTATTATAATTCACTAAATGATAAGATAAAAAAAATAAAAAATATTCCTGCTTATAAAATATTAGATATATCTGATAACTCCTTAAAAGAATATCTAAAAAATGGGCCATATCTGTATGATTTGATCAAATTTTTCTTAAATGATCAAAATCTAAATTATGATTTAATCCATACTACTTTTTTTCCTTACTTTAATCTTATAATTTCTTTAATATTAGGGAAACTAACAAATAAACCCACCATCTGTACTCCATTTTTTCACTTTTCTAATCCTAGATATTTAAATTCAGATTTATTAAGTGTATTAAAGAAATTTGATAAATTAATCGCATGTACAAACCTAGAAAAGAAAAAATTGACCACATTATTGGAAATCCCTAAATCATCTATAGAAGTTATTCCAATGGGAGTAGATTATGAAAAATTTAATGAAAAACCAAAAATTAATAAGGAGCTCTATAATTTTAAACAAAAATTTTTTAAACACAATGAAAAAAAATTTAGAATGGTTCTTTTCTGTGGTTATAAGAACTATGAGAAAGGAGCGATATCGATTTTAAAGGCAATCCCATTTATAATTGAGACTTATAGTAAAATCTATTTTGTATTTATTGGTCCATCAACTACTGCTTTTAACAGAGAACTCTCTAAGATAAGGAAAATGAAGAATCTACGAATCATAAACCTAACACCTGATAACCTTATTGGGTATTATGATAAAAAGAAGCTTGCTGCTTTCAGAGAAACGGATTTATATGTGATGCCAAGTAGAAGTGATGCTTTTGGTATTTCATTTTTAGAAGCATGGGCTTCAGGAAAACCAGTTATAGGAGCAAATATTGGAGCGACTCCTGAAGTTATAAGAAATAATATAGATGGGTTATTAGTAGAGTTTGATAATCCTATTGACATTGCAGAGAAAGTAATTTATCTTTTAAAAAAAAAGAGAACAAAAAAAGCCCTAGGGACACAAGGAAAGAAAAAAGTACTTGAAAGTCATAAATGGGAAGCTATAGCTAAAAAGACCAATGAACTTTATCAAAAATTAATTTTTTAATGAATTAAAATGAAAAAAATTGCTGGTAATCCTTATCTAATCAAAGAAGAAAGTGATATATTAATAGATTCAATAAGTCTTTCTAATCTATTAGGAAGATCAAAAACACCGTTTTTTATATTTTTGGAAAACAAGATTAGAGATAATGTTAGAACCTTCAATAGAGTATTTAAGTCTCTTTTTGGTAATATCCAGGTTTTTTATTCATTTAAAGCTAATTTTCTTCCAGAAATTTGCAAAATAATTCATTCCGAAGGAATAGGAGCTGAACTAGTTGGATTGCCAGAACTTAAGTTAGCTTTAGAAATAGGTTTTCCTCCTGAAAAAATTATTATAGGAGGACCATATTTAACAAAAGAAATAATTGAAATGAGCATTGATAAAGGAGTAAAAGAAATAATTGTCTATAATATAAAATATCTAAAGCAAATAGATACTATTGCTAAAAATTTGAATAAAATTCAGAATATATGTTTAAGAATAAGATCCTCAAAATTTGAAAGTAAATTAGGAATTGAATTAACTAATAAAAGTTTGATTGAATTAGTGAGTTTTGTGAAGAGGCTCAAAAATATTAAACTTACTACTATCTTATCTCACTATGCAACTCAAATGAATAGTTTACAGCAATTTAATAAAAATATAAAGACTTTAGCTAATGCCTCTCATCTTCTTTCGCGACAAGGATTAAATCCCATGAATATAAACTTAGGAGGTGGATTCCCTGAAGCGACTATTATGTCAGAAAAACAATTAGAAAAGCTAGCACTTAATATAAAGCACCAACTAGTGAATTATAATTTAGATGGAAAAAATATATATTTAGAACCGGGTAGGTATTTTGTTGGAGACTCTGGCCTGATTATTGCTAAAATAGTTAATAAAACAGACAATAGATGGATTTTTTTAGATATTGGAAACCATATTTGTCCTAAATTTGCTAAATGCTCTTTAAGATTTTATAATGCATCACAAATTAATAGTCCACATAAATACAAAACTTCAATTGGAGGGATTATTCCCACAGATCAGGATGTATTAGCTAAAGATTATTTCTTCACCAAAGAATTCAATGAAGAAGAGATAGTTTTAATAACCAATGTAGGGGCTTATACTTTAACTTTTTCTAATCGCTTTCCTTATGGATTACCAAATATTTTCATTGTAAAAAACAAAGATGTTAAACAAATTTTTAATACTGTTATCGATCATGATTTCTCATTGGTTTAATATAATTGAGTCATATTCTGGAGATAATATGTGCATATTATATTAATTCTAATTTTTCAGTTATATTATTTCAGTAAGATATAATTAAACTAAGAGCATGCTATAAATGGAATCGTTAATAAGAACTGGTCGAAAACGAGAAATAGTTAAACCAATTAAAGAAAATTTTGGATATGCCAATATAAAAATTATAGGTTGTGGTGGTGCTGGAAACAACACTATTGATAGATTGATGAAAATTGGTATTCGAGGTGCCAAATGCGTTGCTATTAATACAGATTGCCAACATTTAGATATGGTTGAAGCTCATATAAAGATTTTAATAGGGAAGAATTTAACAAGAGGATTAGGTGCAGGAGGGAATCCAGAAATAGGACACGCTGCCGCTGAAGAATCAAGAGAAGACTTAACAAAAGTATTAAGAGAATCAAATTTAGTATTCATAACATGTGGAGAAGGTGGTGGTACTGGTACTGGAAGTGCTCCAATTGTAGCAGAAATTGCTAAACTGGAAGGTTCCATTGTAGTTGGTGTTGTTACTTTACCCTTTGATACAGAAATTGGTCGTATTGAAAAAGCTCAAATAGGCTTAAATGAATTAAAGAAATATGCAGATACCCTAGTTGTAATTGATAATAATCGTTTATTAGAAATAGCACCTGATCTTCCAATTATAGAAGCTTTTAGTGTAGCAGATGAAGTCTTGGCTACAATGGTTAAAGGGATCACCGAAACAATTTCGCTTCCTTCATTAATAAATTTAGATTTTGCTGATGTTCGAACTATATTAAGCACAGGAGGGGTAGCAATTGTAGGCGTTGGTGAATCTGGGAATAAAGAAAATCGTGTTAACGAGGCAATCGAAGATGCTCTTAGTTCCCCCTTATTAGATGTATCTATCGACGGAGCAAGAGGTGCTCTAATTCATATTTGTGGTGGAAACGACATGACTTTGGCAGAAGCAAATTCAGTAGCGAAAAAAATTACAGAGAAAATGGATGTAAATGATTCAATGGTAATATGGGGTGCAAGAGTAAACGATGAATATGATGGATATTTAAGAGTTATGCTTCTAATAACAGGTATCAAATCCCCACAAATTTTTGGTAAAGATAATGACTATAACTCACCGATTCCTAGTAAGCAAACACAAAAACAGAAGATAGGTTTATCTGATGATATTTTTAATATTGGAGAGATAGCTTTTGATTAAATCAAAAATTTAATTTCTCTTTATAAACTCCATTATATAATTTTTTATATGGAAAAGAAGTATTCTTCTAACACACAAAATCAGATTAACGATATTTTAAACTACCTTGATACATGGAGAGAGTTATTTTCTATAAAAATAAATTATTATCAAGAAGGATGGGCTATTTCTTTAAGAGAGAAAAACTTATATCCAAGATATATTGTTATTTTCAAACCTTATGAGTTAAATTTCTTTTCAGTTAAAAGTTTTGAAATTCATTTTAACTGTGAAAACAAGGAAAACTTCAAAGAACTTTATTTTAATCAAAATATATATAATTTAAATGAACTATTATATGAAATTAAAGAAATAATTTATGGAAAAGATATTGCTAATGACCTTATAAGAGAATTCAACAAAAAATATCATTAAAATTGAGGTTTATATATTTTTCGGAATTCTTCTCTTTTTTTCTCATTATATTTATTTTCTAAAAACCTTAACACAGTATGGTGTGGAACCCCATTTAATAGCATATTCACTGCTTTTCTTGCTATTTGTAAATTTTCATAATCTGCTATTATTGAAATGGTTTTACCATAAACGGAGACAAAACTTTCGGCATATCTCTCTATAGCTTTTCTTATTTCACCTCCCCTTCCAATTATCCTTCCTTTCATTCTTTTTACTTTTTTCTCAGATTTTCCTAAAATATTATAAAGATTGAATATCTGAAGATCATATGTAACCTCTATTAATTTCATAGCTTTTACGGGATTGAATCCCCTATTAATTGCATTTATAATCTTTTCTGCAGTAAGAACATTTAAAGGATTATATTCCGGACTTTCTATTATTGGTTTAATATCACAATCTCCTGTTTTACTGTCTAATATAATTTTCACACTTAGAGCATCTTCAATTGCTTTTTTAGTCTCTCCACCTTTACCAATGATTACAGCAATTCTATTTTTTCCGATCTTCATTAAATCATCCAATTTTGTATTAATTTCTATTTAATTATTCCATAATAAAAAGTTTCTTGATTTGGAACTTCCACTCCCAATTTTTCGAAATATTTCGTAATATTTTTAATATCTCTTACTAAATAAATCTCTGCTTTAGGGTGTTGAGTATCAACTGCTTGAGAGATATCAATAAAAACGGGTTTTTGATTATGATATAAAATGTTGAATTCTGATAAATCGCCATGCACTAGATTAGCTTTTTGATATAAATCCTTAATAAATGCGAAAACCTGTTTTAATAGATCTTCAGGGTTTTTTGGTTTCTTGATATCTTTAAGTTTAGGTGCAGGGATGGATCCAAAGCCAATATATTCCATTATTAATATATTATTCTTAATATGAATAGGCTCTGGTACGCTTAAGTCTTCTTTAAATGCTCTCTTTAAATTTTTAAATTCTTTACTCGCCCATAAAAAGATAATTTTTGAAGAATTATTAGGTATCTTTTTAAATCGGGGATCTCCAATGATATAATTTCGCATCCATTTTGACGTATTACTATCAATTTTATAAATTTTCACTGCTACTTCTCGACCATCTTTATCATAGGCTAAATAAATATTAGCCTCCTTACCTGCTGAAATAATGCCCTCAATCTTATCTAATGGACCATTAATTAATAATTTATTTAAATTAAAAACTGTTCGCTCATCAAATACAGATTCCACGGTAGCTCTCTTTTTTGTCTGATCAATTTTCCTTATTCTTTTAAAATCTATACTCTTTTTTTCTAAATCGTCAATATCAGAGTCAATATTATCATTTAAATAATTATTATCAAATTCATCATCGTTATTCATTATGGAATCTCCTCCAATAATCTTAATAAAATTTTTATCGTTGAAGAAAAATGAAAAATTTTTTACTAATTTTGAATTATCTTCGCTCCTTAATACAATTTTATTTTTAGTTATGCTATCAACAACAAATTTATGATTTTCAATCTTAACAGTATCTTTTTTTTTAAAAGGTAAAAATTTTACTAAAGCTTTTAATCTATATAGATTTTTACCTTTTTGAATGTCTCTACCAACTAACTTCTTAGTTCTTTTTAGAAGGAAATGGTATTTAGGCCTTAGAAAGGAGATAATATGGTTTAATAATTCATTAGTACTTAATAAAAGGTCAACACCATACTTTTGATCTATTATTTTTGAAATATACTGTTTTTTATCTCGTTTAAATAGTTGTTCAACATATCCATGTATACTATCTAAAACTTGCTTAATTAAATCAAAGTAGTTTTCATTAATAACTCGTAATTGCAATATTGATAAAAAGTATTTACCCCCTCTCAAATTTAAACAATTTTTACAAAAATCATAACTAATATTTATCCTTACTTTTTCTTCATGCCATATTTTCTTATCTTCCTTTAGTACTCCTTTAATTTTAACATCTAAAGAGGTTAGTAAATCCTTTGAAGAGAAAATAAAACTATTTTCCTCATAGTCAATGGTAAAAATAATTTTCTCTATCTTTATATAACCTTTTAATAAAAACCGAGAAATAGCATGTTCTATAATAAAAAAAATGTCATCTGTACCTACTGGAATCCAATCATCTTTCTTGGAATAACTTCCACAGTCAAGACAAACTTTAAAATTAAAATTCATAGGTAATTCAAATAATGGATGTTCTTTCAAAAAGCAAGGGAGACACATTCCAAAATGAGGTGAATCATTTTTTATATTCCTTCCACATATAGCACAAAACCTATGAGGCATCAAAACATCATCTTTAAAGCCATTGGAACGCCATTTATTGAACGAACACCCTCCTTCGGAAGGATTTTAAGGTCAATTACTTTATTAATAATATTTTCTCCAACAATATTGAAATAAGAGGCATCTTTTAAAATTTCTACAGCTTCATCAATACCTATGAGGTTACCACCAAAGAACTGTTCATTAATCTCAATTCTTAAATTGCCTTCAGTGAAAACTTGATTTAATAATAATTCATCACAACATGCCACAGTTTCAATCTCACTTCTTATATGAATTTTAAGATATACTCTCATAGTTTTAAATTAAAATTTTATTTTTCTTTAATTTCTTCTCTTGCTCCACAAGCGGTACATTTAAGGAATTCTTTTTTACCTTCTCTCTGAATTTCAGTATCCGGTTTATTACATATTTTACATAATACATAAGCTTTAGAATATTGCTCAATTAATCTATTTAAGACTTGTTCTTTGTATGTGCCTTTTAAAAATAATTGCTGTCCACGAATTTCACCCATTGTACCTGCTTTCTTAAGAAAAATCCCTAAAAAATGACGTCTATCTCGATTTAGAGTATTAATAATCCTATTAAAATTTATAATATATGTATTTTTTGACTCTATTCTTATTTCAACTTTAGGTATTTCAAATCTCGAAAGCTTTTTCACATTTTCTGGTATATTTTCATATGCTCTTTCTAGAAGTTTTTCATAATCATGTAAATCCATCTACATCAACCTAAATTATATTCAATAAAATAAGTAATAACTTTCAAAAATATTTTTGCTATTTTTAATAAGATTTTTTTGAAGAAATTATTAAAACTTAGTCTTATAAGTGACTTTTTTAATAGGTTTGGTAAAAATTTTCTTCTGATTGATAAATTTTGGATTCCATTTCTAAATCTCTTATATATCTCCTTAATTTATCCTCAGAGATCTCTATCTTATTAAATAAATCTATGAAACTTATGCCATTTCCACTTTGAGAAAAATTATCTATTATAGAAAAGACTTTCTCCTTAAATTGATCTATACTATTGGTTGGTTGTTCAAATAATAATAAATCAATGTTAGATTTCTCATGTTCCGTTTCCTGAAAAACATTTGTTTTTCCAAATTTAATTTTCTTTATTATTTCCGCATTCCTTAATAATAATTTATTCGGGTTTACGATTTTTTTTATAATTTCAGTTGAAATTGAGAGATTGTCGTATTTATAATTAATTAACCCAACAATATCTACTAAATCGCCTTTATTAAGCTCTTTATGGGATTTTGGATTTGTTCCCCATATATTTGCTCGAACTAATCCCGTAGCATCATCTAACTCAAACTCTACTCTTGTATTTGAGATTTCATTATTATATTGAGGAGTTGTGTTATTGGGCATTTGATTAATGGCTTTTAATTTCTTTTCAACAATCGTCCCCATAATACGAACTCTTTTTATAATCCCAAAAATAGTATTTAACATATTCCTCTCATCCATAAATTGACCTTCAAGGAGATGTTTAATCCAACAACGAATAGCAGGTAGTCTTCTTCTCTGAAAATCACTCATAGAACTATACACCAATATTTGAGAATCATAAATTTATAATAAATGAAATTTCTTAAAAATAAAGATGTATCTATTAAAGTATAAATATTTTTATATTAAAATCCTGAAAATACATTAATTTCAATTTGAAATAACGTATTATTGATATTACAAATATAAGTAAATGGTAGCGGGGGTTCGATTTGAACGAACGAGTCTGCCGTTCTTTCGATCGTGGAAGAACGATCTCAGGGTGTCTCTATGGAAGGGAAAAACCATATATGAGCCCTGCGGCATAAACCAGGCTAGCCCACCCCGCTATGCGTGCTCCTATGAAAAAATTCAAATTTCTATATATCTTTATAATTATTTTATCTTTTAATCTTTACCCTTTTTAGATGTTTTAGTGGGTTTTTTTAATTTAAAATGGAAATAAATTATAAATAATTCTATTCATAATTTATTAAAATCAAAGTAAACCATTAGAGAATCATGGTTGATTCACATATTCAAAGCTTTTTTGGTCAAAATACAGGAATAGTCGTAAAATCCCAATCAAGATCAAAAAATTTTGTATTTTTTCAATGTATAAAGAAAAAACCTAATGGAGTTTGGGAAAAGCCTTCTGCTAATGAGGGAAAAACGATAAAATTCTCCTTAGAAGAAGTTGTTATGATTTTGCAGGTATTAAATAGGAAAATAATCAATTGGGCAAATTATCATTCATATCAAAATAAAAAAACCCACATTTCATTTAGCTGGGAAGATAATAATACGGATGTTCTATGGATAAATATTAGTGATTATTCAAAAATGCTCAATTTCGCTCAAGTAGAACTCTTAAGATTATTATTAATTCATATACTAAATGAAAAAATAATCTATGCTACAACATCAAAAAAAAAACCTAAATCTGTCTTTCAAGATGAATTCGATCAAAATTTAAGTACTGAGAATATTTTTTCTAATAGTTATAAAGAGGAGCCACCTTCTATGAAAAAAACTCCAATAATGACTCAAATAGAGGGTTTAATTAAAGCCGAGTCGAGTAAGGCTATTTTAGTTCAATTTAATTCTGATAAGGAAGTATGGATCCCTAAATCTACTATTCATTCTCAATATATTCCAAGGAAAAATAATATTCAAAGTTTTTTAATAGAAAACTGGATTTTAAAAAAAAATAATTTAATATCCTAAATATTTAATTTATTTCATTACTTTAAAAGAATAAAATTAGTTTTAATTTGTATTTGGTAGTAATTATTAGAATTAGTGCAAAAATAAATGAGCTTTCTAGACTTCATTCTACACCCATATTTTATACTTTCTCTAATTTTTTGGGTAATCGTAAGTTTAGCGGTTTATCTCCTGAGAAATAGAAAAGGGGCTTATAGCTTTTTCTTTCCATTACTTGCGATGTTTAAAACAAAAAGATTAAATAATTTTATAAGAAAAATTGCTGCAAAAAGACCGCGCTTTTGGAGGATTTTTTGGAATATTGGGATTTTTATTTCGTTTGGATTTACAATTTATGGTTTGTATTTCTTTTTTTCTAATGTTATTAATTTAATCTATAGACCTAGCCCCGAGCAAGGTGTTGTTCCACTCATTCCGGGAGTTACTGTAGATATCTCAGTCTTATTTTATTTAATATTACCCTTATTATTTTTACTTACCACTCATGAATTTGCCCATGGAATTTCCGCAAGTATTGATGGAGTCGAAATTAAATCAACAGGGGTTATGGGTGTAGGACTTTTCTACATAATTGGTTTTGGTGCTTTTGTTGAAGTTGATGAGTGGGAATTGAATTCAAGTAAACATCACAGAAATACAAGATTAAGAATAGCTGGTGCAGGAACTTATGTAAACGCTATTACAGCGGTAATAGGTTTCTTATTATTGATTGCGTTCCCTTATATTGCATCCCCCTTCTATAAACAAGTAACCCAAGTTAATAATGTATTAGAACCTTATCAGGGTGGGTTCAATTATGGAAATCTTGAATACGGAGACGCTATTGATGCAATTAAAAAACAGAATGAAACTAATGATAAATATATATATTTAGATGAGCTCCAAGGAATTAGTTTAGGTACAATTCTAAATAATAAAACAAGAATCAAATGTTCCATCGGTGATAATTTAACTTTTAATATCTATAATCCCTTTAGTGATACATATTCAGAAAAGAACGTTACTTTAGGCCCTCGCTATTATCTAGGCCTACAATATGAATATCCCTCAAATACACAATTAAAAATAACCTATAACCATTCTAGTCAAGCGAGTCTAAATCTCATAATTACCAAAATAAATGGAACTTCGATTAATGTGACCAATGGTGATACTTTAGAGAAATTTTTCTATAACAGCTTTTTAACTAGTGTTAGTTTAAAATTTTTAAATTTAAGTGTTGGTCCTGGGGAAAATTATTTGGTTAATGTTTCAATTACGGGCGTTTACGTAGGAGTGCAAAGCGATTTATACTGGATGCATAAAAATGATTTTGCAAAATTTTTCACAGCAAATTGGCCAGATTTTTGGCAAAAAGAGCTCCTATGGTTATTTGTAATTTCATTTAGTTTAGTGCTTTTCAATACAATGGCATTGCCTATTTTTGATGGAGATAGAATGGTAAAAGAAGTTATTAATTGGATATATGGTGAAAAGTATCAAGATTTAAAGAAAAAGAAGAAAGATAGATTTGTTTATAAAGAAAAAGATACTGAGTGTAATTTATCAGAATATCACGTAGAAAATATTGAATACGTAAAGATTGAATTAAAAGATAAATCAGAATTAAAAGAAAAGAGTGAAATTATATTAGGTAAAGAAAATTATGAGTTAATCGATAAAATAGGCGATGGATTTAAAGATACTGTTTTAATAAAATTACCAGAAGACTCAAAAATAAAAAGAGATACTGTTTTTGAGATTTCATACGAATATTTATATGATGAAAAAAGTAAAAACAAGAAATTAACCTTAAATATTATCCGAATTATAACAATAATCATCGTACTCTTGAATTTCCTTTTAACCTTTATAAATTTTGGCTTTAATCCTCTCTTTTGGGTTTAGTACAGAGTGATCGACATTAAAAATCTCAAAATACAAGAAAGAAAATCAAATTGCTCTCTTTGTGAGAAAAAAGCTTTAATTTTTAGAAAACATTCAGGGCAATTTTTATGTGCAGATTGTTTTCAAACGAGTATTGAAAAAATTATAGCAAAAACTATTTCAAAATATAACATGCTTAAACCCAGGGATAAAATTATCGTTGGTTTATCTGGAGGAAAAGATTCAATTACTCTTCTTTATAATCTTATAAAAATTCAAAAAGGAGTACATGAACCTAACCCAATAATAACTTTGATTATAGATGAAGGTATTAGGGGTTATAGAGATAATAGTATTGAAATAGCAAAAAAATTTTGTAAAAAGTATGATATCGAATACAAAATTCTTTCATTCAAAGAGAGCTTTGGTTTAACTTTAGATGAGATTATCAAAATAAAAAAGCAACAACCTGATTATAAATACGCGTGTAATTATTGCGCTACAATAAGAAGAAGACTACTAAATGATGGAGCAAGAGAGTTAGGTGGAAATGTTTTAGCAATGGGGCATAATTTAACAGATATAGCAGAAACATTCTTAATGAATATCCTTTATAAAAGATTAAACTTAATTGGAAGCCAATTTATACTAAAAGATGAAAGCAAAGAATTAAGAACGTATTATCTCAAAAAAATAACTCCATTATTTAAACTACCTGAAGAAGAAATATTAATATATGCTAATACAAAGAAATTTGATTATTATTCACCTCATTGTCCTTATAGAGAAGCCGATCCTATAATAAGAAGAAGAGTTTTAGAATTCATTCAATCTTGTAAGCAATATAGCCCTGAAATTGAATTTAATTTGTTAAACGGATTTTTAGAACTTTCTGAAATAGTATATAATCATTATGGAAAGGAAAAATATAACAGTTGTAATATTTGTGGATATCCCACTGGAATTGCTAAAATCTGCACATATTGTACCTTAAAAAAAGAATTAAATGTTTAGGTTAATCGATTAAACGTTTTGAAAATTCTTTTAACATATCATATTCCCTTATTTCATCTTTAAATAAAGGTACTTCAATTAGATTTTTATTTTGGTTGTCTTGAAAAATAGTTTTTATTTTCTTTAAATTTCTTTGTTGCATAGCTCTACGAGATTTACAAAATTCACATAATTCAGAAGGATCCTGATATAGCTGGTTTATTACAATATTTGAATTAGGGATATTATACTTAATTAATTGGTTTAATAATCTTCCTGTTTCTGCTATTGCCATTTCTTCGGAAATCATAACAATTACAAAAGAATTTACATTAGGATTGGTTAAATCTTCTCTAGCATCTATTATAGCTTCATTCATTCTTTCTAATACCTCCAACGAATCATCTTGTTGATCATTTCCTCCTCCAAATAATTTTTTAAATTTACCAAAAACTCGCCCTAATTTTAATCTTAATTTTAGAACTTTTCCAATCCAACTAGACAATGTTTCTGGGAGTCCTAATAATCTTAGTGTATGTCCAGTTGGAGCAGTGTCGAAAATAATTAAATCATAATCATGTTCAGTCTCAATAAATTCTAAAACTTTTCCAAAAGCTAAGGTTTCATCAATACCAGGAGGACTTAACGATACTCCCTCATCTGTATCTCCTGCCATCCCATCTAACATACTTTGCATCATATCTCCCATCATCCCTAGATCTCCTATTGGATTTACCTCAGTTAATTGCTTAAATTCTGCTACTTTTGCTTGAGGATTGATCTCCAACGCAGTTAAATTCTCAACATCCTTTACAGGCACAGGCTCACCAGGAGGTAACTCCATTCCTAAACTATCTCCTAATGAATGAGCAGGATCGGTACTTATAATCAGTGTATTTCGTCCTTGTTCAGCAGCCCAAATTGCTGAACTTGCTGCACAAGTGGTTTTTCCTACCCCTCCTTTCCCTCCAAACATAATCATCTTTAAATTTAGTAATAAATCTCTTAACAAAACTTATCATCTACCAATTAATTCATCATAAATTTCATAAAATTATTTAAAATGAAACCTTTTTATTTTAAATTTTGATTAATAGTTAAGTTTAAAACGCAAAATAGCTACAATACCTCCAAAAGTGCTATGTAACATTTCTCCTTCTTCAGTTTCAGAAGAAATAATATCTATTTCTGTTCCCATTGTATTTGCAATACCCCCAAGTTCTTCTATCATCGATATCTTATCAGTTACATTAAAAGTATTTGAATTACATTTTGGACAACTTTCTTCTTGTACAGAAGACACTAAATTAACAATATTCTGTTCACTTGCAGTACGATTTTCAATATAGGCACAATTAGAACATTCTATCTTAATTTTATAACTGTCTAATTTTTCAGAGAGTATTAAAGTATCAACAGCACCCATACTTAATGCTTTCTGTACATCTTCAAGACCATAAGTTGCCATTCCAGTATCATTAGCAATTTCTTTCATGAATCTTTGCATAACTTGTTTCTCACGAATATACTTTACATCTTGAATTTTATCTTTAACTTTATCTATAAGCGCACGAATTCCCTCAGATCCACCATATCCAAGATCAACTACATCTAATATTTTCTCCCTTAATCTATAATCCATACTTTCATCATTTACAAACTTTTCTTTTGAGGGGCCTGGCCCTCCAATAAAAATTCCCCTTAAATCTTCCATTTCTAAAAAAAGCTCATTTATTTCGTAAGATATTCTCCTATAGAATTTTATTTCCCCCTCTTCAATTAATCTTTCAAACCGTTTTTGGGATTGACCTCCTGCTCTATGTTTGCTGTGAATTCCTGAGGTAAATTCTCTAACAATCTCAACATGATTTCCTTTTACATAGCCAACAGCAGATTTTTGTCTTCCGATAACAAGAAGACCATAAGTTTCCTTTGGTACAAGCATTTCTTCTAGAGGCCATAATAGAAATTCACTTGCACAGTGATACCTAAAGGTTTTAACTTTTTCTGGAGGATCTACAATATATAACTCATTTTTCTCTGTACCGGGAGTATTATTTTGGGGAATTGCTCCAGAAAACATAATCAACCCTTTTTCTGGACTGGTATTTATATTTTTTAATTGGCCCAATAGACTTGCAATACTATCAAGCACATTTTTTCTTGTTAATTTTGATTTAATATTTTGACTTTCACTTACTTCATTTTTCAGATAATTAGTCACATCAGAAATTTTTCTATCATGAGGAATATATAAT
>JBATUM010000263.1:0-20338 GCA_049671145.1 Promethearchaeia archaeon | reverse complement strand
TCTATCAATTTAGTGATTTAAAATAAAAAATCAAGTGCTCATAAATGAGAAAAATTGTTAGAAAAATAAAAGTTGGATTTATAATAGTATTTTTAATTTGTTTTGCAATAATATCGTTTCAAAATTTCAAAAGGGTTAATAATTTAAATATTAGATATATTAACCACCAAATTGTTGAAGAATCAACCATTTCAGATAATAAAGAAGTAAAAACATCATCTTGTAATAATCAAGAGAATATTGAAGATATTTTTGAAAGGAAATTAAGTGATTATTCTTTACTGGGATATTTTCCTCAAACTTATAAGCCATCAATCCAAGCTGTTTATTATGCCATTTCTATCCTTGACACTTTAGGAAAATTAAACCTGATCAATCAGACTGAAGTTGTCAACTATATTATGAACCAATACCTTATTGATACTCACATTTTTTTAGATGATTATGCTCGGAGATATCAGGATACCGATTATTTAATGGACGATTACCCTTTAACTTCATTACTCGAAATTAATTGCTACGCGATATTAACATTAGAAATTTTAGGTTGTGATGAGTTAATCAATAAACAACAATTAATAGATTTTATCTGGTCATGCCTTAATCCTGAAGATGAATACAATGGATTTATTGGACTACCATATTCACTCGATTTGGATGAACGGTTCCGGTTGGCAACTCTAGATAACACATATTATGCTGTTAAGGTTCTGGATTTTTTAATGGACAATTGGGAAGCTTACTCATATGAAAAATCTAGAATAATTCAATTTATAAACAATTTACAATTTATTACCACCACAGCTGAGTGGTACGGAGGATTTTTAAATGACAATGATATGGGTTTTAGTAGCTTAGGCTCCGAAATGTCTGAACCGAACTTACTTTCCTCCTACTACGCTCTAAAAACGTTAGAAATATTTGATTTAGTAAATACAATAAGAATTGACCATTTTCACCATTTTCTTAATTTCCTTTATAATAGTACTATTAATACTTTTAAGCTAGGTCTTTATGATACTGATGAATTTAATATTCTTGGTTCGGCAGTGGGTCTTGATTTAGCAGATTTAACGGGTTTTACAAATATGAGTCGAAATGATATAATTCAATTTATACTAAATCATCGAAATGAGTTAAATAATTGGGATAGAAGTACCTCAAAGAAGTACCATGAACTTATTGATAATTTTCAAATTATTAGAAGTTTAAAAGATTCAGGAGTAATTTCATTATTATCTGATCAAGAAAAAAATGAAATTGCCAGTAGTATGTTGTTCTATAAGTCAAATCAAGGATTTTCATTATTATCAAACGATTACATGTCCTTAGAACTTATCCATACTGTTATAAATTCGTTTTATTTATATGATAGAATTAACCAGTTGGATATCATAGAATTATATAATCTCATAGAAAAATGTTATTTTTACTACGATTTTGTAGATTACCATGAATTTGCTGGCTGTATTAATACTCATCAATATTATAGAGTATTTAGAACTTTGCCGATAGAATATTATTGTTGTGGCAAAAATAACTCACTTGAAGAGAGAAATTATTTTTCTAGTCATAAGACTACTTATTTCGCTCTTGATAGCTTGTTAAAATTATATAAACTAGATGATTTTGGAGTAAAGTATTCTTTAATGGATTTGTTGAATGAAATTATCGTTTCACAATTTCTCTATTCTGGATATAATTGTTATGGTGCATTCTTACCTTCAATAGCATATATTAATAACAGACCTGAATTTGAGTCTAAAACGATTTATCTCGAACATAGTTACTATGCTATTAAGTCACTTGAATTACTTGTTGATTTTCTCAATTTAGGAGGTATCGATGAGTTAGACTTTGAAAAAGTAGCGTTATATGATTATTTGAAACGAAACTCTTACGAAAATGATACAATTCTTTATTTCAAGCCGAATTACTCCTCAAGAATTGAGGATATTTTAGAGAATACTTTTTACATGATATATATCTTAGAAGCAATTGATTTCTATGACTTGAATAACCAAAAATTAAGGAACTTTTTATCTCAAAATGTTGATTATTCAAACTTAAAAAATATCTATTATCAATATAAAATTTCTCAATTTCTTGATTTGCAAATTGAATTAAATTATAGTAAAACGAGTAGCCTTATAGGAAATCTTTATCAACAAGATTTGAATGAATACTTCGGTGATGCCTATTCTAATGATATCTGCCAATCTGCTTTTTATTGGGTTGCTGATATGGCAAAAAATGATGAATTAGATGTAGATTGTGAATATAATATAAATGTTTTCCTTGGGAGTATAATCTCAATGAATACAACATTTTGTAATATTGTTTTTAATGAATTTGGTGAAAATACATTAGTAGTTTTTGATAGTGAGCAGTTAGGTACGATCTCTTTTGAGAGAACTTCCGGTATGTTGTATCAAACTATGTTTAAAGTGCCTGAAAGCCCAAATTGCTATCCTAATGTAGTAGGGATGCTTAAAATATATGATAATAATATTCTATTAGGAGAACTTCCCATATCATTCGAAACATATTTCAAACTTCATATCAGTCCCAAAATCATTAATATAAACGATGAAGTTTTATTCCAATTTAATGTATCATATGAATTTACGTCAGGTTTCAATTCTGCTCCTAATTCAGAAATTTATGCAAAAATTTATAGAAATGACATTAATATTGAATCCCTAAAAATGGATAAACACGACTTTTATGACTATTCAACGTTCTCTATTTCATATACTCATCAAGATGATGCCGAATACTACATTAAATTCATGCTATATGATAATTTTCATCCTAATGAAGAAAATATATACGATCATACAATTAATCCTCAAGATAATTCTGGGTTAAATACACCCAATATTGCAGAACCGATAGTTAATGCTATAATTATTTGTACTATCTGTGGTGGATCTGTATTCGCTACATATAAAGGATTTAAATGGATAATAGGGCGAAGAAGGAGAAAGAAACCCCAAAAAGTAGAGGTAACAATAAATAATACTAAAAGTGTATCAGATCTATTTGGAGAAGTACTTAAAGAGGACGATGATTAGATTTTTCATTTTTTTTATTTAAATATATCTGATAATATTGTTAAAAATAATTATAAGAAATTATAAAATGGTGTTTAAGTGACAGAAATTACAAATTCAAGAAAATCTGATATACTTCCTGAAGAAAAATATTGGGAACAACTTGATTTATTATTCGAAGCTTATAAAGTAAAAGCACAGCAAGAAAAATTAAAGAAAAAATTAAAAAAGTTACAAAAGGAATTAAAGAAAAATCTTGAGGAACAAAATATACATAAATTTAAGGCATTACAAGTAGTAATAAAAGAAACAAGCCAGAAAAAGAAACTTATCTTCTCGCAAATTTTAGATTCTTTTAATGTTTTTAAAATAAGTGATGAAGTCAATAATCTTAGAGGATATATTTCAGAATTAAATAAGGCGCTTAAAAAGAGGAAAATTAATGTTAATACCTACCGAATCACTTTCGATCACTATAATACACAACTCAATTTCCACCAAAAAAATCTTGATAAATTGAATGTGATTGCTAAAGAATATATTTTATTATTAAAAAATAAAGAGCTTGAATTGGATGCAGAGTATAATTTTGATACTTTAAAAAAATCAAAAATGAAAATATTAAAGAAAAGACAACAAAATAATCATGTTGAATATAATAATAGAAAGAATGAAATTAAACAGAAAATTAATTTTACTTTAAAATTTTTGGATAAAAACTCATATGCATGAGAAGTTAACCATGGAAAGTTCAAAAAAGATTAATATCTAGCATATTATTCTTAAATTCATTAATTAAAAAGTAGAAATTAACTATTAGAATCTTCTATCAATATCTTTCTTATTTCTCTCACTCTTTTCATACCTTTAAAACTTAATAAAATTCCATTCTCATTAATATGTATCAATTTGCCATTACGAAGTTTTTCAATTAATTTGTTATAATAGTTTTTATTACCATAATCTAATTTTTCAAATAAGCTTTCTTTTGAGATCCTTCCAGAATTATACTCTTCACCCAAATAAAATAAAATAATTTCTTCCAAAGTAAGATCTTCATAGAAATATATTTCTCCATTTTCGAATCTTTCAAGATTCTTATAAACTTCATAAGAGATTTGTTCTAAGAACTTTATTACTTCAATATCATTATAATTTCCATATAATATTAATAATTGAGCTATAACCCATTCCACTGAATTAAAAATGTACTTTAAATCAATTTTTACAGGAATAGCTTTTTTAAAATGAGCGAACTTCTTTTTATTTCTAAGATTATAAACTGCCCTTAAGACTTGAGGGATTACCAATCGAGATATTTCTTCCTTTGATGTGCTTTTAGCGCTATTAATAAGCTTTTTAAAATTATTATTGAAGGAAATTTTATTTAAATTTTCTGTAATACCTAATTCAATATTACATAATAAGGAAGAAACTAATTCACAAAAATGCCCCGCATGTATACCTACTCTAATATCATCATCCATATAATAATACTTTCTTATGTTCTCAAATTCCTTTTTTAATTCTTTTAAATAATCACTCTTTACAATCCCAACTAATTTATCAAATATAGAATCTTGAGATTTTACTTATATTCACCTTTTAGCAAATTTTTCTGCTTTCTCAATACTGTCTTTGTAAATTGTATACTCCGCTTCAGTTCCTTTCATTGATACTACAGAAATCAGCTGTTTTTTTCTTAGACGGCTAAGATGAGTTGTGATTGATACAATTGGTGTTAATTTATTCGCCTTTAGTAGATTATTTATATCTCTTGCTCTAAAATTTTCTTTTTTTAATACATTTAACATATATAAAGCAACACCAATTACTTTTTTTTGGTTATGATCAATATCATAATCTTTAAGAAAAACATCTAATGGTTTCTTCTCCATATCTTTTCTCACTTCTTCATCATCAACGAAAGATTCTTCATCAATAAGTTCCACGTCTTCTTCCAAGTCAAATTCTTCAATAATATTCTGTTGTTCAATAAAATCTATTAATCTTTTAAATGCATCTTCAATGAATTCTTGAGTTCCGTTTAACTCAAACTCTAATTCTCTAAATTTGAATTTCAAAGAATTATTCTGTTTATAATTGTTTTCATTTGGTGTACTAATAGAAAAACACCTCCGATTATTTGTCTTTTTACTTCATAATAAATGTTATTTTTATAATTATCCTTAAAAAATTTACTAATAAATATTTATGTGGTGTTATAGAATTGTATTAACTTTTTTCAGTAGCCCTGATTTTTTTTGGAATCAATGAGCTTATTTCTTACACCTCATATCTCCTTTTTTTAAATATTATAAAAGATATTATAAGAAAAAGGAAGCTTATGCCTAGTAGTACATAAAAATCAAATCCAAATACAGATTTACCCTTTGTCACTACACTTTTTATCATAGGATCTCCATGAGATAAAGGTAGAATGTAAGCAAATACTTGTAGATATATCGGCATGGCATCAATAGGTATAAAAATCCCACTAAGTAATAAAATAATAATCATAAAAGCAAAAAATAATTGATTTGCTTCTGTTTTTGTTTTACTTATACTACTTATAAACAACCCCATTGATAAACCACTAAATCCTACTATATAAAGAGCTAGAAAGAATTCGAATAAACTTCCTACAAGATATAATCCACATACCATAGTACTAATAATTAACAATATAATTTGGAGAACTAAAACAAGCATATAGGCAAAATATTTCGAAAGGAGTATCTCAGTTCTTTTTACAGGAGTAAGTAATAATCTTGCTACAGGTTTTTCTTGAACAACAACTAGAATTGTTAAAACCATTGATACGCCAAATGCTATAAAGGAAAGTAATAAAGTTGCATTATAGTTAAATCTAAGATTAAATCCTTCTGGTATTGCAAATTCTTCATAGCCTTGGATTATAAATTGCGGGGTTAAGTTATTATCGTTTATAAAAATCTTTACAGAATCATATACCGCATTTAAATTATCTTGAATATGCTGAACATCTGAAGAATCAGGAATACAATCAATTAATGCAGGAAGTCCCCATACTATAAATTCTGAAAAGTCTGTGGGGATTGAAATTATGACTTTAATTTTTCCAGAGATTAATTGCATCCTTGCGGTTTCCATAGCGTAAATTTCCTCACTCGCATTATAAAAATGCTCTAGTTTTAATAATTCTGATTTATTTACTGCGTTCACATAAGGGATTGTATAATCATCTATTCGTGATTCTGTATAGTTATTTGGATTTATAATGGTATTAGAATCATAAGAAATAACCACACATGGAACAGGCTGGGTTGTTGGAGGTATAGCATTTAACATGGACCCAAAGAGGAGGATTACTACAGGGGGTATAATAATTGCAAGAATTAAATTGAATTTATCTGTCCAAAGAAGTTTAAATTCCTTTTTAATTTGGCGAATAATTCTATATAAAGAGCCTCGTAATTTAATTTTAATTTTCGGTGTTGTAAGTCTTAATTTTTTAGCTCTTCTTCTGGATCCTATTGTCTTACACCTCAATCTTTTTAAATCGATAAATTATATAGGCTAAAAACACAAAAATTACAGAATTGAGATTCAGAACTAATACATGCTCTAAATTTAGCCCTAAACCCTTTAATATTATGTCCGTTACTAAAGGAAAAGCATGACTTAAGGGAAGTATATTAATAACATACTGCATCTCTGGTGAAATTAGCTCTGGTGGTATAAAGGATCCAGAAAACATAATAATAACGATGAACATTATAAGATACATTTGATTCGCTCCTTGTTCTGTTGGGCTAAGTGCAGATATAAACAATCCCATGCAAATACCACAAAAGCCAATCATAATAAGAACTAAATATAAATAAAAGAGTGAACCAAGACTATAAAGACCGAAGAATGATGACATTATAAATATTTCAGTAGATTGGAGGATCATGATTGCTGTATTTGCTATTAATTTGCTTAAAATGATATCTCTCTTTGTTGTTGGAGTAATCAGCATTCTAGGTAAGGGACCTTCAGATACAATAGAGAGAGAAGTTAGATTCATTGTAGTACCAAGTATTATTATTGGAAGAATCATGGGTATTGCATAATTTAATAATTGAGATTCCCAGAATGGAACATCAAATTCTAAATAAGGAACCATAATGGTGAAATTTTCGAGTAAATCTGCTTTCACTCTAAATAGAGCAATTGGTTCTTGGATGGCTACTTCAATTGAACTAGTAGCAGTCATATCTGAGCCATCGATGTAATAAATTAATACTGGATTTATTTTATTTTCCACAGATTCAGAGAAATTTTCAGGTAACACAATAAACGCATCCACAACATCATTTTTAATATATTGAATACATTTGTCAAAAGCATTATAATAATCTTCTAAATTAGTGCAATTAAAAAATTGATGAAGATCCCATGCGGTTGTATTATGTTGCATAATTGATATAAATATATCGTCAAATTGAGATGAATTTGTGGGAAAATTATCATAAGTAGGCATCTCATCCCGAGTTATAATTGCTGCAGTAAAAAATTTAGTTGGCCCTACTCCAGTAGTAAGGCCAAATATAATAATTAGAATAACGGGTATAACAAATAATAAAAGTAAAGTTCTTTTATCAGATTTAATCCTTCCAAACTCTTTCTTAATTAATCCACCAATAGTCATTCCATAATGCTCTCAAAGGGTTAATTAAATTAAATATTAGTCAAGAATGATTAAAATTTATTTTTAAATGATTAATTTTTGGAAATTATGTAGCTCTATATAAAAGATTAGTAAATTTTCTATCTTAAAAACTTAATGTCAGTATACCAATATTTTAAAAAAAGATGCAAATTCTCAATTTTTTATTTTTAGGAATTATTGTTTTAGATTTCATTTTCGAGACTTAAGATAAAATCCTTAACATTTAAATCCTTATTTTCTAGGTCTGAAGTTTTTCTTCTTTTATCATGTTTTATAAAATCACTGAAAAAGGAATTTTTATTATCAATAAATTCCCAAAATTCATTATAAATGTCTTTTAGAGACATCACTTCCTTCTTCTCAAATATATTTTGTATTTCTAAAGCTTCTCCCTTGCTATATTTAATAGGATCAAATTTAACAAGGTTACCTTCAATTGTTAAATGCTTTGATATATCATGCTCCTCTAAATTTTTAGTAATATTATCTTTTAAATCAATGTCAACTTTTTGATATCCTCGAATATTATTATTTTTATCTACAAATGCTTGAAAATGATGCTCACAAATCATTCCTTTTGGTATTGAAATGGTAAGTAAATGTGATTTTTGAGTGCCTGTGAACTCTGGAATACTTATATCTTTACATTTTTTACATATCGGACATTTAATATTAATATTTGTCAAAATATCTTCACTAGATATAATTTTTTATTTACTCAAGGCAATCTATATATTAGTTTCTAAATTAAAAGTTAAATAGTCCGACTAAAAAGTGATTTATATTTCTAATATAGATGTATTTTTTGAGCCAAAATCTATTGCCCTTATTGGTGCTTCAGAATCATTTAAATTTGGATATTGGACAACCGAATATCTCTTACAATCTGATTTTAAAACTTATCCTGTGAATCCTAATAAAGATTTTATTTTTGGGCATAAGACTTATAGAAATGTTAAAGCCATTCCAAATCAAATAGATTTAGCAATTATTATTGTGAATAATGATAGGGTCCTTGAATCAGTAAAAAATTGTGTAGAAAAAGGAGTTAAGGGTATTATTATCGAATCTGCCGGATTTGCTGAAACAGGAATTAAAAAGTATATTGAAATCCAAAATGAGATTGAAAGAATTGCCAAAACTACTGGAATCAGGATTATAGGTCCAAACTGCGTAGGTGTAACGAATTTCTATAACAAGTTCACTAGTGCTGAAGTAGACTTTAGTGACACATTAGAGGGGGGAAAAATTTCGATAATTGCTCAATCTGGAGTGTTAGGGAATATATTTATTGATTGGGGGTCTAATCAAAAAATTAGTTTTTCTAAATCAATAACTTTAGGGAATAAAGTTGATGTTGATGAGGTTGATATGCTAGAATACCTTGAAAAGGATCCAAATACAAATGTGATCACAATTTACTTAGAGGGGGTTAAAAGAGGTCAAGAATTATTAAAAGTTTTCAAAAAGATGAGCAAACCAGTATTAATCTTAAAAAATGGACGTAGTGATTCAGGATCAAGAGCAATAAAAAGCCATACAGGCTCTATTGCGGGTAATGATAAAATATATGATGCAATTTTCAAAAAATTTCCAAATGTATTTCGAGTTAATGATTTTTTTGAAATGTTTAATATCGCACAAGTGTTTGCTAATCAACCTTTACCTAAGGGAAAAAATATTGCAATAATAACTACATCTGGAAGTTTAGGTATACTTGCATGCGATCTTATGGAAGAAATAGGATTAAAACTCGCAATATTAGAAAAAAATACGGTTAAAGTTTTAGAATCAATTTCTCCCACATGGACATCAATGATTAACCCTGTGGATTTAGGACCCTCACTATTCTCCACATTTCGCCCTGCGATAAATACTTTATTTGAAGATAAAAATGTTGATGCATTATTATATATTTTTGCAGTCCCTAAAAAACCGATTGAGACCTTTTCTCTATCAATTATGCCACATATGAAAGACATGAAAAAACTTTCAAATAAATACGAGAAACCAATTATCACTTGCGTATTTGGTTCAAGATGGGTTGTGGATTATTTTTTAAAATATACTGATAAATATAACATTCCTATCATGACTCAAATGAATCATGCCCTTAAGGCATTTAAAATGATGTACGATTTTAAGAGATCAAATTGTTAAATTTGTTATTTTTAATTTTCAACCTATTTAGAATAATACTAAAAACTGGACTCCAAATTTTTTTTATTCCACTATAAACACTCAATTATTAAGAATAAAATAAATTTTCAATAAAGGTGGTAAATCGATGGTTGATTGGAATAATGTTGCTGAAACTGCAATGTATTATTGGGAAGAATTTTTGAATTGGTTTCTAAATATTCCCCTTTATGGCCAAGTTTTAGTCGTTATTGGAATTGCTGCTATAGTAGTCCTTACTGTCATTACGGTTTTCTACATATTAAAAGGAGTTGCATATTTAGTTTATTATATTCTAAAAGGTATATATCTTCTGCTAAAAAGTATTGGACTCTTATTCTATAAACTATTTGAGGCATTATATTATGCAATTTCAGGTAAACCCAGACCAATTAAACAAGAACAGGAAGAAAAACAAGTATATCCCCAAGTACAAAAAGAACCTGAAGTACAACCCATGCAACCTGTAATAAAAGAATTATATGAACTAGAATCTAATGCTGCTTACTGTACTGAATGTGGTGCTGAGTTTACACAAAGAATGCATCAGCAATTAGCTGATAGAAGAGTAGCCTATTGTGTTCATTGCGGTAAAGGATTCAAAGCCAATATGGTTGAAGTAGAACAATATTAAACTCTTTTTATTTCTCTTTTTTTTATTTAATAATTAATTAGAGATTATTTCCCTATTAGATAGATAAGCCCACCCGCTATGGAACCTCGCCAACAAACAAAATCATGGCCTCCTAGAAATTCCACATAGTGAAAGGGATATCCCTTAGCTTGTAAAACTGTACGAAAATGACGATTAGAAATGAACAAATGTGAAGGATCGGTTTCCTCAAGTACACCGACATCAAGATAGAATTTTAAGGGTAATATTTCTCTTTGAGCAAATTGACGTGTAAGCCACTCTCCCTCTTTTTCATCCTCTTTTGACCACCATTGTTCAATGTTTTCAAAATCTTTTATCGTTTGTAGCCAAATTTCAGCTCCTGGAGACCAAAAATAACTTCCTGACATGGACAAGACATTACCAAAGATCTCAGGATGCTTAAATGCAATAAATGTGGATGCTATTCCTCCATAGCTAGCTCCAGCAACAACAGATTGAGTTGGATTCTTAGTAATATGAAAATTTTTATAAACCCATGGCAATAATTCTTTAACAATATAATCCACAAATTTTGGATTAGGTGGTAATTCCCTAGCTCTTCGAGTAAGACTTACAGCCAAAAAATTTTCTACCAAAATAGCAACTACAGGCGGAATTTTATAATCCGCAATCAGATTATCAAGAGTAGAGGATATTTTAGCTAGTTCTTCAAAGAGTATTCCATCGAATAATAAAAGAAAATGATAAGGAGAATGATTTTTAGAGTAATTTGGGGGAGTATATGCCAATATTTGTCGTTCTTCTTTAAAAATCTTGCTGTAGGATGTAAATTCCTCTAATTTACCATGAGTAATATTAGTTCTCTCACCATACCATGGTTGGGGAAGTGCATCAGGAGAATCAATTTCATTACATAGGATCTGAATTCCATCTGCTTTCCAGATGAGCTTTTTGGAGTTAAAAGGGTCTGGAAAAATTAAATCTTTATACTTAATAATATTTTCGATAGGATTTTTTGGTTCAAGAGGATTATTTTTGCTTAAACTATACGTTTCTCTTATCCCTTTTAAAATCTTATGTGATTTGAAATATATATTTGTATCTTCAATTCTTTCAAGTAGACCCTCTTTTATATCATCAGTCACAAACATACTGCCACAAATAATATTTTCTACCTCCTCATCTTCCCGAACTAGAAAAGTGATGATATTATTTTTATTATCTCCCTCAATTTCTTCAAAGATGGGAGATCCTGTTTTTTCTATTTCTTTCCAGAATTTCACTACTGCTTCTTCTTTATTTTCCTTCATCTCTTCTTGAAGTCTTGAAAGCCTAGGGCTGATTATTTTTATACTATTTTTTTTTGCTAACATGATTTCTAAGTATCCTTAAATCATTTAAGCATTTAAAATATTTTATTATCCCAGAACCTCTTTAGAAAAGATTAAAACGCATATAAATACAATTAAGATTTGAGTAAAAAAACATTACTTCTATTTTTGTATTTATGTAATCTTTTTAGAGCATTGAGTTTTTCTTTTTGCTTTAAGTGAGATATATCTATTGCTTCTTCTAATATCTCAGCACATTGTTCCATTCTTTTTAAGTTCACAGGATAGGGAATTCCATCTTTCCCCCCAACAGCAAAAGAGTACTTCGCAGGGTCCTTCCAGCTTGGAGGCTCACCCCATACTAATTCTGATATAAGAGCTAAAGCCCTTATCATTCCTGGACCAAAACCTTGAATTTTTAGTAAATCTGTATAATCATGTATAGCTAGTTTTCTGGCCATTTCCACACTTTCCCATTTTAGGGTGAATGGTATAGGCATGTCCAAGTGTTGTACTTTCTGTATTTTGACTTTATTATTGCTATTCATAAAATCCTTTAAGCTTGTCTGATTTTTATCTCTCAATCTTACCAAATAACGCCGAATAGCTTTCGATCCCTCTGATATCAAATCAATTGAATTTTTCCTGCATTCAGAACTCTCTCCTGATGCCATGTTTAGAACACGATCTTTATATATTTCTGTGTTAATATCGCTGTGAGGATCATCCAAATAACTTTCTAATCCTTCAGATATCCAATGGTATCTTCTAGCTTTTCGTATATTTGCATCAAGCCCTTGTTGAATAATTCCCCAATTTTTTTCAGAAACTAGCATTAAGTGATGATATAAAGAAAAGCCATCCTGAATTGCGGCATTGTCTACTTTTGCCACCAGTCTGCTAACATCGCTTAGTTCTTCAATGTTTTCATCACTATAATCCAATTTTTTTGCTTTGCTTTTTAAATGCTCTTTTACTTTTAAAGAAGCTTTCCCTTTTCCTCCCGCAATAATTAATCCATGCTCCTCAGCACTAATAATCTGTTTTAATACACCTCCTAATACTGTAGTACATCCACTTGAATGCCAATCAAACCCAAGAATACAAGCTAAGCCTTGAAACCAATAAGTATCAGATAATCGACGAATAATTCCATCTGAACCTTCCATGTCGTATAAGATTTTGAAAATTGGCTTTCCCAAAATAACCATTCTTTTTAAAAGCCAACCAGGAGCTTTAGAACTATGTAAAGGAAGTGTGGCAATGCCAACTTTGCTCATAATTATGAAACAAATTATTTTAAGTTATTATGAATAACTTATGAATTGCTGATTTAATAAAAAAAGATACTATAGAATTTTTGATTTTCAAATGAATTTAATTAAGATTCTCTCTTTTTCCTTTTAGGATTGCCAAACCCATCTCCATCACTCGATTGAAAGGTTCCTCTCCATCTTCTCTCAATTGTAAAGTTATTGCGTCTTCAGGACACGCTGTAGCGCATAATCCACATCCAAGACACTTTTTTCTTGATACAACAGCGATATCATCCATTTCTATAGCTCCTACAGGACAGCGTTCAACACAGGTTCCACAACTAACACAAATTTTTTCATATATAATTGATTCAAACATTGCGTTCATAAATTTATGTTTATCAAGTCCTTTCTTTGTAATTCCTTTCATTGATCCGCAGCAACAAGGACAACAATTACATATATTTGATAAATGTTTAGAGTTTGCTCCAGCATGAACTAAGCCAGCTTCATCAGCTTGTTCGATAATTTTAATTGCCTCATCAGCAGTTATTTTTCTTCCTATCCCATTTTCAATATAGTATTCGGCAGCGACTCCAAAACTAAGACAGTTTTCAATAGGGTAATCGCATCCTTCTCCATTTAATTTTGCTTCCTTACGACAAATGCAATCTGTTACAGATATCACCCTTGCATTTTTAATACTCTCTTTTAATTTATGATAAGGATAAAGTGTAGTATTTGGTTCAATTGTTTCTTCAATAGGGATTACTTTAAATCCCGGGACATTGCTTAAACCCATTTCATCTTGATATGCAGTCTCATAATATTCTTTGTAATACTTAGCAAGCTCTTTATCTACTTTTTTAACGGAATATTCATATAAACCAATCATAAAAGGGATAGCATTAAAGAGGGTTTTATTATCCCTTTTCATTCGAAAGATTAACCCTTTTTTTGCCATTAATTCTAGCTTTTCTTCCAAATATTTAACATCCATTCCGATCCTTTTAGCAATTTTTTGTGCCTCTTCAGGAATATGGGTTAATGCAATCGTTATTTCTGCTTCTTCTTCAGTAAAAAGTCTTTTTAAGATTTTTAATTCGACTTGAGAAGAACTTTCAGGAAATCCTAAAGGAAATTGATTTAGAAAATCTCTTAGTTTCAAATAAATTTCATCAGGCATATATCTATCAACAAAAAAAACATATAATTAATTTTATATATAGATTCGACAATAGAAATACTATTAGAAGTAGTTAAATTTGTTTAAAAAATTTTTTAAAAATGATCAATAATGGCTGAGAAAATGATGGAAAGTAGTCCATATTCCAAAAAAATATGGTTAAAATCTTATGATGAACATGTTAAACCTACATTAGATTTAGAAATTTATTCATTAGCAGAAATGATAAGAAGGATAGTTGACAAATATCCAGATAGTCTTTGTTATGATTTTCAAGGTGCTTGTGCTTCATTTAGAGAAGCTGGAAGGCTTATTAATAGTTTCGCGAACTTTCTTGCTCAAAATGGAATAAAAAAGGGGGATAGAGTAGTTATCAATCTGCCAAATATTCCTCAATTCATTATAGCATTATTTGGTACTTTCTGTGCAGGTTGTGCTGCCTCAGGGATGAATTTCCTCTTATCTCCAAATGAGATCAACTATCAATTAAAAGATTGTGGAGCTACTGCGATTATAACACTCGATTCATTTTATGAGGAAAAGGTTAGGAAAGCGCTTCTAATGGGAGATATAGAAGTTAAGATTGTAATAACAACAAATGTAGCCGATCTTTTAGATTTAGAACCATCAATGAAAGAGCAATTAATAAAAATTGGAAAAGTTCCTTTCGGGAAAGTTTTACCTATAGAGGGTTTGAAATATTTTACTTATAATGAAATATTGGAAAAATATTCAGGTGATAAAGGACCTGATGTAATAATTGAACCTGATACTACATTGCTTCTCCAATATACAGGTGGAACTACAGGTCCTCCAAAAGGAGCAATATTAACACATAGAAACCTTATATCAATGTTACAAATCATAAAACGTTGGTTTGAGCCTGCAACAAACCCAGGTAAAGATATATATATTTCTGGATTTCCATTCTTTCACTTAGCAGGTTTACAATTTTGCATACAAACAGTATATATGGGTTCTGCTCAGATCTTAGTACCAGATCCTCGTGATACTAATTATATGACAAGCAAGATGAAAGAATATGAAGGCAGGATAAAACTAATGTATAATGTTCCAACCTTATATATGATGCTTTTAAAAAATCGTAAATTCAAAAAAATAGATTTGAGTTCAGTTCAAGGTTATATATCAGGTGCAGCTCCATTTCCAACAAAGAGTATAAATGAATTTGAGGAAGTTACAGGTAAAGGAAAAGTAGTGGAAGCTTATGGGATGACTGAGGCATCACCTGGAGTTACAATGAATCCCTACCTTGGTGAAAAGAAGATTGGAACGGTAGGAGTTCCATTTCCAAATACAGAAGTGAAATTAGTAGATGTAACAGACAGAAGTAAAGAAGTTCCCTTAGGTACTCCAGGAGAGATTGCTATACGAGGTCCTCAAATATTTAGTGGCTATTGGAATAAACCAAAAGAAACAGAAAATGCCCTTAAAGATGGTTGGTTTTATTCCGGTGATGTTGGAGTTATGGATGAGGATGGATATATTACAATTGTCGATCGTACAAAAGATATGATAATTGTTAGTGGTTATAAAGTCTTTAGCGTAGAGGTTGACGATAAGATGAATAAACATCCTGCAATTGAGCTTTGTTCTAGTGTGGGCATTCCAGATCCAGATCGTCCGGGTTCAGAGTTAGTAAAATTATATGTTTTATTAAAGGAAGGATATGAAGCTTCACAAGAAACTAAGGCAGATATAATGAAATTCGCTCAAGAAAATTTAGCTAAATATAAGGTTCCTAGATTTATCGAAATTATAAAAGAAATGCCATTGACTACTATTGGTAAAGTAGACAAGAAAGCCTTAAGGAATAAATAATTTATAATATATTTTTATTTTTTTTTTTTATGTTTTAACTTTAAAATAACGTGTATAAATACCATAATATAGAATATAAGCTAGGCTATAATGAACTAGAATACAAGGGATTATTCCTAAAGTTAGTAGAAGATATCCATTAAATAAACCTAAGAAAAATGAATAGATAAGAAAGGCACCCAAAATTCTTACATTTTTATAAGAAAACCAAGTATGGATATGAAAGATTGAAAAGATTATACTTGAGATTAGGATTATTAGCATTTCTCCTAAATATGATTGAATGTTTAATAGTCCAACTAAATAATATCTAAAAACTAATTCTTCAATTATTATAATTACAAGAAATCCTAACCATCTGATAATTTTATTATTACCTTCAACAAATGAATTTATGATATCATGCTTTTCCATTACTTTAATAATTTCTGCATTATAACCATAAACTTCAATGACTTTTCCGATTAAAAAAAGTGTCAAAAAACCTATTACAAGAATTACAGATATAATTATATTAAATTCGTTAATAAAAAAAAAATCTGTAAACACATTAAAATAAATAGGAATTGTTAGAAGCAAAAAAATTATTAAGATGATTGTATACTTTATTCTCTTTTTCAACTTCTATAAAACCTTTTATAGTAAAATATTAAAAAATGAAAATTTCTACTCGTTAAGTTATAAATATAAAAAGAATTAATTTTTATTAAATAAAATTAACAAGATAACTAATTTAGCCATTTAAGTTAAAATTATGACTGAAATTTACCAAAAATTAGAAAAAATTGTATCTAAAAAATTTCTCTCTAACAGCATTTATGTACGACACGCTTACTCTAGAAATGTAGATCTTGTATTACAAGGTGTGCCTGATATAGTAATTAGACCTAAAGATGCTAAAGAAATTTCAGAAATTCTTAAAGTTGCGAATGAGAATAATATGCCGGTCATACCTCGCGGTGGGGGAATCTGTGAGTTTGGCGGCAGTAAACCCATTGGAGATGGTGGTATTGTTCTAGACATGAAAAGAATGAATAATATTATTAATTTGGATGAGGATAATCTAATCGTTACAATAGAAGCCGGAATCTCATGGGGTAAATTAAATGAATATCTTTGTCATTATGGGCTTTATACAGGATGTATGGGGCCTGGTTCAGGAATGTCTGCTTCTGTTGGAGGAGGAATTTCCCATCATTCTGTAGGAGGTGGTGGTTGTGCAAAATATGGGGCCTGTACAAATCAATTAGTTTCATTAGAAGTCGTTTTACCTACCGGAGAAATTATAGAGACTGGTTCTCAAGCAAATAAATTTTCGAAATATCCGTTTAATAGGTTTGGAAATGGTCCTGACTTAGCTGGATTATTTTGTGGCGACAATGGAATATTTGGGGTTAAAACAAAAGTATCTCTACAAATATTTCCTAAACCAAAGTTTGCAGAATATAAAACATTTTTGATGCCCCGAAAATCTGCTGAGACAGCAGCTCAAATCATGACCGATATTAGGCAAAAAAGTATAGATGTTTATGATGCTATATTTATTCCGGATGTAGTTGTTGCTATTGGATCCGAACAAGGTATGTTCCCATTATGGGAAGGTATAAAACGTAAACGTGGTATGTTCTTTTATACTATAGAAGCAAATGATGAGATAGAATTAGAAGAAAAAGTTAAAAATTTGGATGAGATAATATTAGGCAAGAAATCTGAATTTTTAGGTCCTGAGATTAAGGATGGCAATATTGCTAAATGGCACTATGCAGAACAGGGGCATTGGCAATTTTATCATAATTTATGGGGGATGTACCCTTCAATGCAACCATTATCAGCAGAGTGTTTTTGTCCAATTTCTGCATTTCCTAAAATTTTACAAGACATTGATCAGTGGGATATAGAGCACGAATTAGATATGCGAAAGATTTTCGATATTACCAATATTCGACCTATTTCAGGTAGTGGCCCTGTACCATTAGTAGATGGTAATAATGTTGAAATAACAGCTGGTTTTGTAAGCTTTTGGAGATATTACGATGGTGAAATCCATGAAATAATCAAAGAAACTAACATAAAGCTATGGAATTCTCTCTTAGAAAGAGTAATTAGGCATGGAGTACAATGGTATATGATGGGTGATTATGTATCTCGTTTTATGGTAGATATTGGAGCTTATTCAGAAGAATTTTATAACTTAATGAAATCTATTAAAAAAACTTTAGACCCAAATATGATATTGAGTAGAGGAAAATTCAATTTTTGGAGCGAAGAGTAAGAATGAGTGAATTAAAACATCTAAAAAAGGAATGGAAAGCCATATTCTCTTGTATAGGTTTTGGAAATTATCCATGACCGCAGAAAGGTTTATGATATCGATCGTAAACCCTGCCTGGGTTGCGGAGATTGTGGTTACGCTATTCGGCCTGTTGTTGGGAGATATTTGACATGCCCTGTTAAAGAGGCAATGGAAGAGGAGGGATTCGAATTATACTTTTCAAGAGGGAGAATGAATGTCCTCAAAAGTATTTTGCAAGGGCAGATCCCACTAAGTAAAGAGCTGGCGGAATGGGTATACCAGTGTAGCGAATGCAAAAATTGTACTGAAGTGTGTCATATGTCTCAAAATGAATATATAATCCTTCCTACATGTAATTGGATTGATCACGTTAAAGTATGGGAAGCATTAAGAAAAGACTTGGTTGAAGCTGGCTTTGCTCCTCTTGAAAAACATAGTGATTTAGTCGAATCTATGGACGATGATAAGACGAGAAATCCATATGGGGAGGATAAAGATGAAAAATTCGATTGGATAAAAGAATTTCCCGAAATTAAGGAAAAGGGAGAATTAATGTTTTTTGCGGGATGTACGATGCCATTGAGACAGGTAGAAACACTAAAAAACATGATGAAAATTTTAAAAGCGGCAGGGAGAGAAATAGCAATGACTAAAGATGAGTGGTGTTGTGGCTCTATTGCTTTACGTATTGGAGATGAAAAATCTTTAATTGAAGTGATTAAACACAATATCGAAGAATTTAAAAATAAAGGAGCAACAACTCTTTTTACCGCATGTGCGGGGTGTTATAGAACGTGGAAAAAAGATTATCCTGAATTATTAGGTGAAGAATTACCATTTGAAGTAAAACATATAACAGAAATATTGGTTGATCTGCTTAATAATAATCAAATTCCTTTTAAGGAGGTAGAACGGGAGATTATGAAAGTGACATATCATGATCCTTGCCATCTAGGTCGCCATATGAATCTTTATGAAATACCCCGTGAACTTATTTCTAAAATTCCAGGTATAGAGTTAATAGAAATGAAGAGAACCAAAAATAATGCATGGTGTTGTGGAGCAGGTGGCGGTGTAAAAAGTCAATTTCCAGATTTATCTCTTAGAATTTCAAAAGAAAGGATTCAAGAAGCAATTGAAACTAACGCAAAAGTATTGTTAACAAGTTGTCCCTTTTGTATTGGGAATTTAAATGACTCATTGGAACAAATGGAGTATAAAGTACAAGGCAAAATAAAAGTGATGGATATTATTGACTTTATTGCCACTAAAGTCTAATGATCATAATCTCCTTCATGCCAATTGTAATCATTGTACCCTCTTTCTTCTTCTTCTTTAAATTCTTCGTCCCAATCCTTGTCCTCTTTATCCAATTCATTCCATTCATTAGTTTTTATTAGGATCGACTCATCATAAATTCTAGCTTTTAGTTTTTTAATATTCTTTTTGATATCATTAACCTCCATTTCAATGAAATTTTAATTTCTCTTAATACTTATAGAAGAATCCTAAAATGGGTTATTTAAAGATTCTTATTAAAAAGATTAATACTTTGTTAATTCTTATTTATTAAAATTTAGTGATTTTATTCAAAATCAAATAAAATCTAAAAATAATTTATTTTAATCAGTAAAGGAAGCTATCAAATCTCTTTAATGTTTTTCATATTTTATTTAAATCAATTAAATGATTTTTCTATTTTTGTCTAATTCTCTATTTAAATTCTAAATACAATTATAAACTACAAAATATTAATCCTAGATGAGAAAATCGTTAGTTTTGAGGTGAAATAATGTCAAAAAGAGATATTGCATGGTATGAAGACCCGGATTTAAAAACTTTGTATATAAAATCAGCTAGTAATGCAATGCGCGGATATCATGC
>JBATUM010000262.1:0-15905 GCA_049671145.1 Promethearchaeia archaeon | reverse complement strand
CTATTATTACAGGTTTATTAGCGAATAAAATAGGAAAAAGAAAAGTATTCATTATTATTGGTAGTGGTGGAGCTTCTATCTTCTTTTATCTCATGGTAATCGCACCCAATTATGGAAGTCTGTTAGTTTTTCGATTTTTCCAAGGTTCTTTTACAGTCATCGGATGGCAGACTCTAATGACTATGGTTTTAGACTTATCTAGTTCTGAAAATCGCGGAAAAAACTTAGGTATCTTCGGTATTTTTTTAGCTTTAGCAATGGGAATGGGTCCGGTGTTTGGTGGAATTACAGCAGAATACGGTGTTTTTACTCCATATTATATTTCTGTTGTATTAAATTTCCTTGTTTTATTACTCAGTATTTTTTTTATAAAGGAACCCTCAATGCTTAAAAAGAGACCATCTTTTATTGATAGTATCAAGGCTCTGAATCGTTCACCTCAACTAATTGTACCAGGGATCTTTAATTTCGTAGATCGTCTTCATATGGGATTTAATCTTTTCATCTTACAATATTTCGTTCAATTTATGTTTGGACTAGACCCTGCAATACGAGGAATGATTTTAGGGATATACGCTTTACCATTCATATTATTACAATATCCAGTCGGAAAATATTCTGACAAACACGGTCGATTAAAATTGTTAATTATTGGTAGTGTTGGTTATGGTATAATATTGTGCTTAACTGGATTCGTTGGATTATTTGGATTGGGAGCATTAATTATAATGTATATATTTTTAGGTGTTACCTCTGGAGTGACAGGTCCCCCAGCAATGGCTCTGGTAGGAGATATTGTCGAATCGGAAGATACAGCAATGGGTATGGGTTTTTTCAATTTTGTCGGAAATTTTGGAATTATTTTAGGACCGATTATTGGAGGTATTTTAATTCCAAATTTTGCTACAAGTGAATTCATCATAGCCTTCCTGTTAGCTGGAATTATCGAACTGATTTCTTTAGGAGTGAATATCTTGTTTTTATCTAAATATAAAACCTTTTTTAATACGTTAAATTCATAATGATAGGTTTTGTTAGTTTATCTTAAATTTTAGAAACATGAAATTTAAATAGTAATTCTAATTAAATTATTTGATTTTCTGATGAGTTCTTCTAAAAATAGTTTAGAAAATGATATATACACACCCTATTATGGGATTTCGACATTTATTCAATAAGATGCGAAAAATTGAAGATCCCGAATAAAGGAATTACAAATTAAAAAATATTATAATATTCTCATCTGAAATAATGAAAAATGCCTCCTACTAATTGACCTGTACTAATTCCTGCATCTCCTGGTGAAATAAGATTGTGTTCTATAAAATTAAAATCATTATGAATGACTTTTTGTTTGATAGCATTTGAAAAAGAATAATTATATGCAACTCCACCAGTTAATCCTATTATACTAATATCATGAGAATTGGCAATTTTCATTGCAACATCAGCAAAATTATCTCCCAATTTTGTTTGAAAAGCGGCAGCAATATCAGCTTTATTATTTTTGAATGTTTGGTTCAAATCTATAATTTTCAAAATTAAATCTGATGTGTTAATAACATAAATTCCATTTTTTAAGGAATATTTAATATCAAGATCTATATTTTCCGGATTACCTTTAGCTGCTAAACCTTCCAACCTCATGGCAGGCTCCCCCCTATATGTTTTAATGTTTGAAGCCCCTAAAATATAGGATACACTGTCAAAAATTCTTCCCGTCGAGCTTGATAGGGGAATATTTTGATTTGGAAAAGTATTATTTGCGATTCTAAATTGAGAAATAAGCGTTTCTAACTCTTTATCTTTATATTCTAAATCATTTTTCAAATTAAGAGCCTTAAAAATTTCATTTGCTTGTTCGAATTCAAGAGAATTTAATAAAATTGAAGCAACCATTCTTGCGGGATATTTAGTACAACGATCTCCTCCAATCATAGGTTGATATTGTAGATGACCTAATCTCTTATAATCATGGTAAGAACATAATAATATTTCACCACCCCAAACATTGCCATCATCACCATATCCTACTCCATCTACACTAATCCCAACAATTTTTTCATCGTTCTGTATATTATTTTCAGCCATTAAACTTAAAATGTGGGCGTAATGATGTTGTATTGGATAAAGCTGTGCATCAAATAAAGAGGCTAACTCTTTACCTAATTTTGTGGTAGCAAAAGCGGGGTGGTCATCACAAGTAATAAATTCAATCTCAGAATCTTTAATCTGCAATAGTTTTTTCACATGAAAAATAGCATCTTTTAAGAATTCATAAGTCTCTAAATGAGTTGTATTTCCAATATGCTGAGTGGGAAAAATTCGATTTTTTCGTAGAACTGCTCCAGTTACTGATAATTCGGGTCCTGTTGCTATAGCTCCTGGTATGTTAACCTCAAATGGTAATGGTAAGTATTCTGGAATATAACCTCTTGATCTCCTTATTAACTTCATTTTATTATTATGTATTCTTAAAACACTATCATCGGCTCTTTGATAAATTTCTCTATTGTGTAACAAAAATACGTCAGCTAAATTCTTCAGTTGATCAAATATCTTATCATTTTCAATTCCCATAGGGATATTGGATCTGTTTCCACTCGTATAGACTAATGGTTTCTCTCCAATAAAATCGAATAATAAATAATGAATTCCAGAATAAGGAAGCATAAACCCAACGTTATTAAGTCCAGGAGCTACCCAATCACTTATAATACTACTAAACCCTTTTTTTCTCTCCAATAAGACAATAGGTCTACGATAGGATGTAATTATTTCTTGCTCTTTATTGGAAATTTTGAATTCTTCTTCAATTAGTTCTAGATTTGGAATCATTAATGCAAATGGTTTATATTTCCTTCCACCTTTTCTAGATCGCAGTTCTAATATTGTAGCATCGTTGTCAGCTAGACAAACTAGATGAACACCACCTATACCTTTAACAGCAATCACTTCTCCTCTATTAATTCTATCTGAAACTTCTTGAAGCATCTCACTTATCGATGATTTCAGAATAAGCTGCTTATTTCTCTCAAATAATTGATAGTATGGACCACAAATAGAACAAGCAAAAGTTTGAGCATGAAACCTTCGATTATTAAAATCAGAATATTCTTTTTGACATGAACTACAAAATGGAAACTTAATCATAGTAGATCTTTCTCTATCATAAGGTAATGCAGTTACAGTCGTAAAACGAGGCCCACATACCGCACATGCAATGAATGGATAGTTAAAATACTTGTTAATGCTATGATTTCTCATTTCATCCAAACAGTTATCACAAATAGCAATATCTGAAGGTAAAGTAAGACTTATACCTCTTCCTTGTTCACTTGGTTTGATCTCTAAATAACTATATTCAGCGCTATTATCTAATTCTTTAGTCTTTATACTCTCAATATAGGAGATTTTTGGGCATTTAATTGCAATGTTTTTAATAAATTTATCTATCTGTTTTGTATTACCTTGTATTACCAAACGAACTCCAGCGTTTCCTCTATTTAAAATAAATCCCTTCAATTCATACTTCTTAGCTAAATTAAATAAGAATGGACGGAATCCAACACCTTGAACAATTCCAGTAAGATTAATTTCTACAGTCCTTATTTTATTCACAAAGATATCTCAAAAATAATTAAAATCTAAAATTAATTAATTATCCATTTAAAAAAAAATATAATATTTTATTTAGATAAGTATTAAATGCCTTAGAATTAATCTTAATAAGTAGAAAATTGGATAGTAATTGAAATGAAAATACAAGAAAGCATATGGGAAAAACCATATCATAAAGCCTTTTTTAAAACTAGCCATAATTCTTATGAACATTCTATAAGAGAACAATTAAATAATGGTGTACGGGGTCTTGAATATGATATTCATGATAATAAAATCCAAGAACTCAATGACTTTGAAGTTTATCTTTTTAAAGATTATTATAATGTTATGCTCAATGTTGATGGAAATCCAAGCGATTACTTATTTTCAAATTGGCTTAGAATTTTAAGAGAATGGTCTAATAAACTTAATAGCGAACATGCACCAATAACTCTTTTTATAGAACTAAAAGATAATATTATTGATTTGAACAATAAAACTGATGGATTGTATGGAATTGGTAAATTAAATGAAATTATAATAAATTCTATTACCTTAAATAAATTATACACTTATAAAAACTTCAGGGAAAGCGATTATAACTGGCCTACTGTTCGTGATTTAAAAGGAAAATTTATAGTCGTTCTTACTAGCTATTGGGATGGGCCTTGGGTTTCAAATGAGGGTGGTTTTGAATCTAGATTGGAATATTTATCAAGAAGTTTAGAAGGTAAAGATGATATATGTTTTGTCTCGTGGGTTGAAGAAGATAAAGGAGATAAAACCTTATTTTTGAGAGAAAATACTCACTTTTGGAAATGTGATATTGATTATAGCAAAGAAAAATATAAGGAAATAAATTTAAAACAAAGATTAACTAGAGTTGATTATGATAAAATCGTAGATGGTAAGCACGTAAAAACATATTATAACAAAAATTATAAGACTGGATACCGATGTAATTTTCCATCTACAGATTTGTGGAATACCGAACTGTATGACGATACATTCCCATGGTCGATTTAGAATTATTATTATTTATGATACTTATAATAAATAGAACAAGTTCCTTCTTGGGAAACCATACAAGGACCAATAGGATTAATTGGAGTGCAGTTCTCTCGAAAAAGTTTGCATTCATAAGGATAGAGTTTTCCAACCATGACTAAATGGCAAGAACATCCTGGAGGTATGTCTTGAGATTTCTCAATTTTTATATTAAATTTTTTATCAGCATTATATTTTTCAAATTTATCGCTAATAATTAATCCTCCATCAAGAATTCTTCCTATACCTCTCCATGGAGATGAAACAGGCTCAAAAACTTCTTCAATTATTTTTTGAGCTATTATATTTCCTTCAGGCTTGACTATTCGTGAATATTCATTCAAGGTTTCATATTTTTTTTCCTTGATTTGTTTTAAAAGCATTAAAATTGCTAATAACACATCATTTGGCTCAAAACCCGCTATAACATTAGGTACTTTATAAGCATCCGAGAATATTTTAAATGGTTTTAAGCCTATTATCGTAGAGACGTGTCCAGGAGATATAAATCCATCAATTTTTAGTTGTGATTGGCTTATTAAAAGTTCTAAAGCTGCAGGTATTAATTTATGAGCACAAATAACCGAAAAATTAGATGGAGGAGTAGCCTTTATTTCATATCCAGTTAACGGAACTGTTGTTTCAAACCCTATTGAAAAAAAAATAACTTCCTTATTTGGATTATCTGATGCTATTTTGACAGCGTCATGTGGTCCATAGACTATTCGAATATCAGCCCCTTTAGCTTTTAACTCTGCTAATGAAATATTTGTTGCAGGAACTCGGATCATATCACCAAAAGTAGTAATAATAACATCATCTCTTTTACCTAATTCAATAGCTTTATCGATATCTGCAGCGGGACATACGCATACAGGACATCCGGGACCTGATACAACTTCAATTTCTTTTGGTAAAAGAGTTCTTAAGCCATACTTAGAAATAGTATGCTCATGCGTTCCGCATACATGCATCAGTTTTATAGGTTTGTTGATTACCTTTAATAATTTCTTAATTGTTCTAATGACTTTATTTGTAAAGTCTTTATTTCTTAAATATTGTGTTCCAGGAAATTCCATTTGGGCCATACTCAATTAATTTTATTTTAATTAATAATTCAACATATTCTGGGGATTGGATCCCCTAAAGGCATATCAATAAATCTTGTTCCACCAACTATGGTCTTAAGTAAAACTTTCTTGCTATTTTCTAATTTTACCTGCCCTATAATTTCTGCGCCGCTTCCTATACTAGTTGATTTTATTTTTTCGAGAATTTTTTCTACATGATTTGGATCAACAGATAATAGAGCTCTTCCTTCACATGCAATAGTATATGGATCTAATCCCAGCATTTCACATACTGCATTCACTTGTTTTTTAATAGGAATTTTATCTTCTTCTACTATAATACCCACATTAGATTTCATTGCCCAATCATTTAAAGCCGAGGCAATTCCTCCCCTTGTAGGATCCTTCATCGCATGAATATAGTTATTATTTATATCTGATTTTAAAACATTATAAATCTCCAATAATAATGCGAGATCTGATTCTAAATCTGAAGAAATGTTTAGACCCTCACGGCTGGATATTAATGCGGTTCCATGATCTCCAATTGAACCAGTAACAATAATTTTATCATCTGGTTGTAGATTGTTATCTAAAATTTTAATATTCTTATCTTTGATTCCAATACCAGTAGTAGCCATAATAATTTCATTTAATGTACCACGGGGCATAATTTTTGTATCTCCTGCTATTATGGCAATATTTGCTTCTCGTGCTTTATAATTAAATGAATTAATTATTTTTTCTAATAGATCAAACTTTAATCCTTCCTCAATAATAATTATAGATGTTATTGCTAATGGCTCAGCCCCCATCATTAATAAATCATTGACTGTCCCACATACGCTTAAAATTCCTAAATTTCCTCCAGGAAAGAATAAGGGGTACACAGTATGACCATCGGCCGTAACCACAATTTCTTTTTCATAATCTTCTAATGGAATTGTCGCTCCATCATCTAATTCTTCAACACCTATTCCTTTACCAACTTTTTTATATGTAATATTTTTTGTAATAAAATCAATAAGCTCTTCTTGTAATTGCCCCCCAGCACCATGAGCTAAACGAATAACGCTTGAACTTACTTTTTTCATACTCATAATTGAAATTAAGAAGCAAAAATTATAAGAATTTAGATTATTTCCCATAATTCCAAATTTATGATAAAAATGTCGAGGAATTATTTCTAAACTAAATAATTTTCAAAAATTCCAGAAAATTTTTATAAAATTTAATGATTACATAAACACAACTAATTTCTTTAAAATTAATTAGCTAATTTAAAAAACAAATATAAAAAATAAAAATAGGTAAAAAAAAATGGCAGTCAAAGTTGCTTTTATGCAATGCTCCGATATGGCAAAAACACTTGGTTTTTCCACGGAATTGCTGGGGCTGTCACCAGAGCCTACTTAATGCACATTTAGGCTTATTACCGATACTCCCAGCGTTAGACATTGTATATTGGCCAGCTGTAGTAGATTTTAAATATGATTCGTTGAAAGCAAGGCCTGATGGAGACATTTTAGTCGGATTTGTAGAGGGAAGCTTAAGAACTAATGAAGATGTTGAAAGCGCTAAATTAATGAGACAAAAATGCCAGTTAATTATTTCTTTTGGTAGCTGTTCATGTTATGGTAATGTACATGGTTTAGCTAATCTTTGGGATGTTCAAGAAGCCATTAATAGAAAGTTTAAGGATGCAGAATCCATTACCAATAAAGATACGGCTGGTGAACCTAGAGCGCATATGCCTGGTTTTGTTAGAAAAATCGTACCTTTGGATGAAATCATCAAAGTGGATGCATATATTGCTGGATGTCCCCCAAAACCAGAAGCAATTATTAGCGCAATAGCATTCTTACTTGGACAAAAGCCACAACCAAAAGCAGATTTAGCATTTTGTAATGATTGTGTCTTAAGAGAAAGTGGATGCTTATTAGAAAAAGGTACTTTATGTTTTGGACCAATCACAAGTATAGGATGTTCATTAAAATGTACAAGTGATGGCAAACCATGTGTTGGATGTCTAGGACCAAGTGCTACCGTAGACATTAGAGTAAATAAACTTGGTGATATGGTCAAAAATATTGATAGTCTTAGCTCTGGAGATAAGAAGAATTTATATGAATTTCTTGCTCTATTCTTAAATCTACCATTAATGGCAGGATTTGATCTAGCTGGAGATATCTTAAAACAAATCAAACATAGTGGTGCTCCCCAAACTCCTTTAACAGATATGCCTTCTGACACAATTAATATCGCTTCGAGCATAATGACTTATTTGAGAGATCATCGAGAATTCTTAGAAATTTCAAATGTATGCGATACTTGTCCGAGAATAATTAACAGTAAATCCCAAATGACTAGAGTAAAAAGAGATTATGAGGGTTTACCAAATATGGAAGATTGTTTTATTGAACAAGGGTATCTTTGTGCGGGACCAATTACGAAAGCTGGCTGTGGTGGTATGTGTATACGGGTCAATTCTCCGTGTTCTGGATGCTTTGGTCAGACAGAATGGAATGTTGATCAAGCAGAGAGATTTGCTGAAATAGCAACAAAAGGCTTTAATGTGACTTTATCAAAAGATGAACTTCTTTCCCAAATTAAGGATAAGATTGGTTTTACTGAAAAGTTCACATTAGCAGCTAATAAAAACTATAGGTAGGTGAAATTGAAAATGGTAAAAGAAATTGAAGTAGAACCTGTCACTCGTTTAGAAGGACATGGTGGATTAAGAATTGTTATTGGTGATGATGGCAAGGTTAAGGATGCTCAATTTAATATTAGCTCAACTAGATTCTTTGAAAAATTTTGCGAAGGACGATATTGTGAACATATTCCTAGAATTACTCCAAGAATTTGTGGTATATGCCCTATTCCGCATCATTTAACTCCAACTAAAGCAGTTGAAGATGCCTGGGGTGTTAAAATTCCTGAGCCTGCGTATAAATTACGCCAATTATTGCAGAATGCAAAACAATATTCCTCACATGTACTTCACTTTTATGCTTTAGCAGCACCAGACTTCTTACTAGGGCCTTTTGCGGATCCTGCATTGAGAAATGTAGTACATGTTATAAGCAAGATGCCTGATGTTGGTGCTATGGCATTAAAGATGATGGATTTTGGACAAAAATTATGTGCTGAAATCGGTGGAAAGAGTGTTCACCCAATATCGGCAATTGTTGGTGGTATGAAGAAGCCTATGGATGAAGATGCTCGAGATAGATTCCTCAAACAAGTAGACGAACAAATTGATTTTACTAAAAAAACAGTAGAGATTGGCTTAAAAGTTGTAGAAGATTATTGGGATGTAGTTGCTAATGTAGGAGTAGTTCCAACCTACTATGTAGGTATGACTAAAAATGGAGTCCATGATATTTATGATGGAGATATTCGAATAGTTACCCCTGATGGTAAAAAAATTGATTATGACGTGCATGATTATTTAGATGCTTTAGGTGAACACATTCCTGACCATTCATACGCGACTCATATGTATTATAAACCAGCAGGATACCCTGAAGGTATCTATCGTGCAAATACATTAGCAATGATTAATGCAGCAGATAAAATGGCCACACCATTAGCAGATGGAGCATTACAAGCAATGAGGGCAAAAGTAGGTCAAGTATCACATCATACTTTTGCTTATCACTGGGCACGCTTAATTGAATTAGTTGAATCAATAGAAGTGATTGCAACTTTACTTAAAGATCCTGATATCGTAAATCCAGATTGTAAGACTTTAGATGTAGAACCAAGAGAAGGAGTTGGTGTTGGTGTCACAGAAGCTCCAAGAGGACTTTTATTATATAATATCTGGTCAGATACCGAAGGAATCTGCAAAAAAATGAATTTACTTGTTGCAACGAATCATAATATTGCTGGAATTGAAAAGACATTGATGCATGTAGCAAAACAAGTATTTGAAGATAATGCATTAGATGGATTAAAATTACCAGACCCCTGGATTAAATAAAATAAGGAGGAAGTGAAAGATAGAATGAGTGAAGATGTACCAGAAGGAGTAGTAAACCTTCTTGAAATGGTAGTTAGATGTTTTGATTGTTGACTATCGTGTGCCGCTCACATCACAGTAGTGAAAGAAGATGGCGAAGAAGTTTACTCTCGTAAGTTGAATGTTGGCTTAGGATGAATATCCAATAAAAATAATAGATTGGATATAACTGCCCTTGCTCGGGTTAAAGCCAATTAATAAATGAAATGAATTGAAAAATATAGAAAAAAGTGAAAAAAAATGATAACGGATTTCGAATTTAGGAAACAAATTATGGATTTTCATGTGGGGTCTGATTTAATTAAATATTGCTATCAATGTAGCCGGTGTGCTGATAACTGTCCTGTTACAAAAGTGACAACAGATTTCTATGGCACTACAGGTTATAATCCCAGAGGTAATATCTTACAGGCATTATTAGGCTATAAAGATATGCTCTTTGCGGCCGATGATCTAGTGATCTGGGGTTGTACTGTTTGTGATACATGTGATGAAGTATGTCCACAAAACATTGAGTTAACTGAAATATTTACACTCTTAAAGAATATGTCTATTGAACAAGGAAAGGGGCCTGAATTTATTTATGCTCAAGCAAAAGCAATATTTGAGAATGCGAAAGCTATTCCATCCCAACCAGCAATTGAAAGAAGAAGAGAACAATTGGGGTTACCAACCGTAGTTGCACCGGACGTAAATGAACTTCAAACCTTACTGAAAAATATTGGAGCTGATAAAAAGCTCAAGTAAACGGAGGGATAAAAATGACAGAATACAAATTATTTGAAGGTTGTACAATTGGAAACCGAATTCCTTTTATTGAAGCGGCTTCAAGAAAGGTATTTGAGAAAGTAGGGATTGAAACATCACAAGCGCCTTTCAGTTGTTGTCCAGATCCAACAGGGATGAAAAGTTTTGATAATAATGCATGGTTGACGATAGGTGCCAGAAATCTATGCTTAGCTGAAGCTGAAGGTAAAGATATTTTATCGTTATGTAATGGATGTGCTAACACACTTAGAGGAGTACAGCACCAATTAAAACATGATTCATTGAAAAAGCAGAAAGTCAATGAACAATTAGCGAAAATTGGTAAAGAATTTAAGGGAACCATTAATGTTAAACATTTTGTTGATGAATTAAAGGATAATCTCGATAGAGTGAGAGGCGCAATTACTAAACCTTTAAGTGGATTAAAAGTTGCTGTTCATCCCGGATGCCATTATATGAGGCCTGCTGAGTGGATGGAGGCAGATGATCCAATGCGTCCTGAGAATTTAAAGAAAATTGTTACTGTAAGTGGAGCAACAGTCGTAGATTATGAAGAAATGGTTTTATGTTGTGGATCTGCAGTTACCAATGCCTACGAAGAACACGGGTTGGCAAACTTTAAAATCAAAATGGATAGTATAAAGAAAGCTGGAGCAGATGTAATATGTGTTAATTGTCCGGCTTGCTTTCAGCAATTTGATACGCGGCAACGAGATTTAGGTAAAAAGTATGAGACTGATTATGATATCCCAGTACTATATATAACTGAACTGTTATCTTTAGCAATGGGAGTTACCCCTGATGAAATAGGACTAAAATTTCATAGAACTCGCATGAAGTCCCAATTAGAAAAACTAGGTTTGTAAAATAGGTTAATAACCTATACAAAATTTTTTTATTTTAATTTTTTCTTAAATTTTTTTATTTTAATTTTTTATTCTGTAAAATTTAAATACCAATGAATAAAAAATATCATTATTATTGGGTATATTAGAATATTTTAATTAATCAAATAATATTTGGTAATAATAATGGTTCCTGTTAAATTAGAGCGCCAACCACCATGGTTTTTTCAATATATTGAAAGTTATTCGCACATTTTACTCGATATCAAATTTCATAAATGTGAGGATATTAAAGAAAGATTAGATTTTGCTATAGAGTTAGATCTCAGGGGATTTGAAGGATTATTATTCTATATTTATAGACCAAATCATAATTTATTACAATTTGATGTTATTAGCCATAAGGAAGATTTTATCCATAAATTGGAAGATCTATATTTAAATATTAAGAGCAGATCCTCAATTCAAGCATTAGATTTGATTTTCATTCCTTTTGGGCATTTTACAGAAAATAATAAATTCATACCCCATATAAAATCTAGATATACAGAGCCTACTTATCAAATATTTACGTGGTCTCCTTCTTTATTATTCAAGAAAGTCAAATCTATAATTAAAATTGACAATAGATATACGGAATTAATACCTTTAGATGATGTTTATGGGTATTACTATAATTTTGACATCTCATTTAAAGGAAATAAAACAGAGTATTTGTTTAATTTAATTAATGTTTTATGTACTTTTGACAATTCACCTCGTTATGAACCAATAGTATCAGAAATTAAAGCATTAATTTCAAAATCCAATGAATACTTATTTGAACTTTATCAAACAGAACTTCCAATTGAAATGCGGAATTTATTAAGAGAATTAGAGCGTTTAAAATTTAATATAGATAATTTATCAAAGGAAGAAATATTCAATTGGTTAGATGATTTAATCGATTTTTATTCCAGAAGGACTCAAGAATAAGCCAAAGCATTTAATAATTTCTTTAGAATCTTGAAATGTCCTTTTTTTTTATTTCATTTGATATAGCTATCCTTATAAACTCTAAACTATTAAATTTATAAATATATGTTGAATAAATTATACCTTGGAGAGCGCTATAATGAATTATCATATTAGCTTATCATATTTTGATACTAAAATTGGTCCAGTAATATTTTATTCTTATCCTAAACAAGGCACAGATGAGGAAATTGCAGGTCAAATAGTAAATATTATGGATCAAAATATTTTAGAGAGTTTTTTCACTTTTAACTTTAATAGTATTTATTTACTTAATTATAAATTCGAAATTAAATCTCCTTGGTCGAGAGGAAAATGCATACCATTAATGATTTCAGCTGTTTTTTTCCAGCGCCCTTCTATTGAGACTGAAAAAACCATTTTAAGCCTCTCTATTGAATTTTCAGAATGGTTAAAATCTAAAGATGATGTTTTTACTGCTTTTTGTAAAAATACGGCAAAATATAGTGAAAGTAATGATACCAGAGAAATGATTGATAAAAATATCGAGCTAATTCAATTATGGATTAAAGAGCTTTATGGAGCAATATCAGATGAAATTCAAGAAAGCGTTGAAAAAGAAATTATAATCGATCTCCTCAATAAAAAAAATGCGATAAAAACATTAAAATATTTATTAGATAATCCAATCTCTCTTCTTCAATTAAAAGATTGGTATTCTCACAATTTTCCTAATCAGAACTTTTATAGTTTAATAATCAAATTAATGAAATACCAAATGATTTATATTCCTGATTTTGGTAAATATAAGAAAGCACCATTTAGAATACACGTTTCTGATAAGATCAAAGCAATTATAAATTTAACCTTATTTAAAAATAGATTGCTTAATAGTTATATTGAAGAACTTCAAGAATCAGCGTCAAAACCTCAAGAAAGTCAAGCTAGAGATTTAAAAGAGTTATTAGATAATACCTTGATAAATGAGTAATCAAAAAATAGAGTAGTATAAATTTTTCAATAATAAGTTATAATCACAATTCTTTTTTAGACGAAAATATTTACCAATTTAAGAGTAAATTACTTAATTTGAAAACCTTATGTGTCTTGCTATTCCTGGAAAAATAATAAAAATAAATAATGATGGAACTACTGCTTTAGTTGATTTTGATGGAGTACAACAGGATGTAATTATTGCGCTAATTATGAATCCAGAAATCGGAAAATATGTTATTGTTCATGCAGGATATGCAATAGAACAAATGAATGAGAAGGATGCAATGGAAGCATTAGAGCAGTGGAAAGAGATCGCAGAGGATCAGGATTTAGATCTTTCAGATATGTTATAATAATACAACTTAATTTGAAATTAATATCAAAATCTATTAAAAAAACTATTTAGATTTTTTCTTTTTATTATCTAAAGAATTCCTTATGATATATTGAGCACCAGAGAAAATTGAAATTCCTACAAACACAAGAACTATCAAATTAACTATTAAGCCATTATTTCCTACAGTTTCTAAAGTTAGAGCGATACATAATGAAATCATACCTAATACCAATAGATTTTCTTTTTTCAAATCAATCTCCCTCCTTTTTTTATTCATTTTATGGATTTCTCCAACAAATGCAAGTTAAAATTAGGTATAAAAAAGTCTTCTATATATATCTATATAGATTTCGAGTTAATTATATATTTATTATAAATCGAATAATTCTTCTTTTAATTTTTTCAGTTTAACATGAAGATTCTTCAAAGAATTAATCGCTTTCGAATTTGAGTTAAAGTCAATGGGGGAAATTCCATTTAAGTCTGCCTTCCCGACATCTGAATCGAAAGGAACTGTATGGTAGAGAGGAACTTCCCATCCACTGATTCTTTTATGAATGGCTTCAATCTGAGAATCATCTATAATTTTATTAGCAATTAAGAAAATGTTTATTACTCCTAGCTTTTTGGATAAATTAATAATTTTAGAGCATAGATCTAGAGATTTTTGGGAAGGTTCTGTTATTACAAGCATTATATCAATTCCTTTTGCAGTACCTCTACCTAAATGTTCCAAACCAGCTTCGAAATCAACAACAATAACTTCATTCCTTTTAACTAATAAATTATATAGTAATGTTCTAATAAGGGCGTTTTCAGGACAGAGGCAGCCTGTTGCAGGCTCTTCTATGCTCCCTAAAACTAAAAGTTGTAATCCATCAGGACCAGAAACTTTAAATCTGTCAGGTATATCAGACACTTCTGGATTAATATTATAAACTCCAGATCCAGCACCAGAAACATTAGTACGTTCTTCGATCATTTTTTTCATTTCAGATATCGGTACGATTTTATCTTTTATATCATTATCGATTCCTAATGTATAGCTTAAATTCATAGCTGAGTCGTTATCAATTGCTAAAACGTTAAATCCATCCTTGGCAAACATTCTTGCTAACGTTCCAGCTATTAATGTTTTTCCAACTCCACCCTTACCAGCAACTGCAATCTTCATTTGAGTAAATTATTGAATAAGAAATAATAAATATTTAGTTTGCAAGGTGTAAAGTAAAAGACAAAATTTAATTAAATTTAATAAGAGATTTGTTAGTTCTTTTATATAATATTATTATAATTTCTGACTAAATATAACCATTACAAAGTGATTTTTTAAAATTAATCGTTTTTATTCATAGACTGCATACGCTTGGAGATTTTCATCATTTCGCTGAAAATCTTATCATTTTCTATTGGATCCTTACATGCTATTAATTTATCATTTAGTACTTTAATCTTAAATGTTAAGTCTAAGAATTCTTTAGGGGGTTCTAATTGATAATAATATTTTTTTTCACCATTTATTAATTCAATATAAATCCATTTTTCCTCTGCTTGAGACCAATTCCATCTATTTGGGGTTAACTGTCTAGCCATATCCTCTCATGCTTGAATAATTAATCTAAATATATTATAAAAATACTAAAACATGATTTACCTGTTATTATTTATTCGTAAATTAAAATCAGTATTTATTATTATTTTTAATATTATGTTAACAGGTTATTATTTTAAAAATCAAACTCTCTAAGTGCTTTTTCAGTTGCTTCTCGAACATCAACATCAGAATCTTTGTATAGTTCTTGTAACACTTCTTTAGCTTCTGAATTGTTAAATCTAGTCAATGCTTTTATCAAGTACATTTTTATTATCCAATCATTATCTCTAATCAATTCTTTAAAAGCATTAATGATTTTAGGATTTCTAATCATACTCAGTAGTTTAATCGCTGTAATTCTTCTCATTCTCATGCTATCATTTAAATCTTTTAATAAAAGTTCTAAAATTTGATTTTGAGCTTGTTCTTCTAATAAATTGAACATATGCATAAATAATGAGGGACTATCTATGTTTTCTGCAGGAATTTTGGTTCTACTCTTGAGTGAGATACTTTTTTCTTGTTCTCTTAGTTTTAGTAATAATTTATTTAGCTGATTATTTGCATTTTCTATTTTATTTAATTTAACATTAAGAGCTTCTAATTCTTCTTCCTTTAGGGCGATTTTCTTTCTGTATTCGCC
>JBATUM010000261.1:0-10094 GCA_049671145.1 Promethearchaeia archaeon | reverse complement strand
AAAGATTCAACACTTCCTCGTCTAATTTCAGATCCATCTGGAGCTGGAACGAAACGAGGGATTCATAATTGCTTAAAAAGAGAATGTAATCAAAAAATGGTAAATATTCTTCGAAATTTTGTATTATCACAAGATTTTAACTATATAAATAAAAAAAATGTGTATTATGATTGTGATTGCTTGACTAGATACCGTCTTCAAAAGAATTTCCATTAGATATTAGTAATTGTTTATCTTAAGATAGGGATAAATTATTAAATTTCGAAAAACAAACAATTTTATAGTTTTCCTTAAAAAAAAGTATTCACACCATTTTTGTAAAATTTCACCCCAAAAAGGTTATATTTAAATATTGCCTTTCAATTTTCACTCTATATTTTATTAGTTAAGTAGGGTTGTTCTTGAAAAACTGGATTAAGCTAAACCTATTCTATCTTGGAAAATCTAAGAAGCATCATATTTTCAGAGCTAAAAGATGGAATAAAAATTTTGAAATTATATTACATAAATCAGTTTTCAATGAGAATTATGAAGCGGTTGGTAACATCAAAGAAATATTTGGTCCTATCAATACACCATTTGTTTCTGTAAAATCTTTACCAGATCTGCAGTTTGGTTTAGAAAATAAATTTTATATTAAAATTCGTTAGTGAACTTATAGAATTTTGAACAATTCATAATTTTAAAAGGTGTAAAATATCTCGAGTTGGAATTATATAGAAGTTCTACCAAAAGAAGAAATTTCTACTGAAGATGATATTTGTACCGAATGCGGAAAAAAAATCATAAAAAATTCTGATTCACTTTTGGTTTGTGAAGAATGCGGTTTAGTTCATTCGGAAAATCATATTGATCGTGGTCCTGAATGGAGAGCATTTGATGCTGATCAGAAGAAAAAGAGAACTCGAACAGGAGCGCCAATGACTTATATGATCCATGATAAAGGTTTAAGCACAATGATTGATTGGAAAAATAGAGACATTTTTGGCAAAGAAATTCCCGCAAAATCAAGGGGTCAAATCTATAGATTACGCAAATGGCAAAGTAGAATAAGGGTATCTGATGCAACGGAGAGAAATCTGACTTTTGCATTAAGTGAATTAGATCGTATGGCTTCAAATTTAGATCTTCCTAAAAATCTCCGTGAATGTTCCGCAAAAATATATAGGGATGCAGTTGATGCTCACCTCATAAGAGGACGAAGTATTGAGGGTGTAGCTGCAGCAAGTTTATATGCCGCTTGTAGAATGTATAAAATACCTAGAACTTTAAATGAAATTGCCGAAGTTGCTCGGGTAGATAAAAAGGAGATAGGGAGGTCTTTCCGTTTTATATCCAATGAACTGGTCCTTAATTTGAATCCAACTAAACCTCTCGATTTCCTTACCAGATTTATTTCTGAGCTAAAACTAACACACGATTGTCAAAAAGCAGCTAAAATAATTATTAAAATAGCAGAAGCTCGTGGATTAACATCAGGAAGAGGGCCGACTGGAGTTTGTGCAGCAGCCATTTATGCTGCAAGTATTTTGACCAAAGAAAGAAGAACACAAAGGAAAATTGCTAAGATTAGTCAGGTAACTGAAGTTACTGTCCGTAATCGATTCAGTGAGCTTATAGAGAATTTGGAATTGGGCATCTCATTAAAAAAGAAATAAATTTCTATTTTTTAAATTTCTTTTTTATTTTTACACTTTAGTAATAAAAAAAGATGTTATCCTAATAGTACAACATTTAAAGATTCATTTTTATCACTTCTATCCTATCAGTTATGCATTATTGATAGATCAGTTTATGAAGATGGAAAATACAAGGCTAATAAACCAAACTGAAGTCAATTATTTTTTACATCGCGTAAAAAAACACTTTCCCAATTTCGTCGCCGGAGTTATTACTGACCGTAATGGTTTTCCAATTGGTTCAAGTATCTCAAGTAGATTATGGGTACATGAAAATACATTAGCTTTATGGGCAGTATCAAAACATAAAGAAAAAGTAATAAAAGATCCAAACCTAATCCAATTAAAATTTGATATCGATAAGAATAGGAGATATAAACTATTTATATTATTAGAGAAAACTAAGAGCTATAAAGATGGAATAAAACCATTAAAAGAAATTATTAGATCACAAGAATTATTCTAATGCATTTAGGCTATTCTTGTTTTACTTTTTAGATTTTATTCGTAGCGTAAGGCAGACCATTAATATACGAATTAAATTTTTATAGATGAAGCTATACTTAGTAAGTAAGAAAGAATGAATTTTATGTGATTTTTACATAAATTCTTTTTAATATATTCAAAACTATGATTTACTCCATAATATTTCGAATTTAAATAAATCTGAGGTTGAGGCTATTGAGTTATTCTCAAGATGAGGTAATATTAAAGAAAATAATACATGATATAATCAATAGCACGCCTGGATTAAAAAATGTTATTCTTATTGATGATACTGGATTAACAATAATGAGTGAGGCTAAATTTACGTTTTTAAATGAAGATGATATTTCTGTTGAGAAAATTGGGGCAATAGGAGGAGCAGTTTTTACAGCAGGAGAAGAACAAGGGCATATTTTAGGATATGGAGAGATAGACCTTCAATTTACGGAATATTACAAGGGTATGATATTCTCAGTTAAAGTTGGTAAAGGAATTCTCTGTATCGCAGCAGATAAAAATGTACAAATAGGATTTGTACGTGCAATTATGAAAAAATATGCTCCAAAGCTAACAACAATTTTAAACCACTACCTTCAAGCAGATCAGGGTGAAATTAATAAGGAATTGAAAGAATTATTTAGCTCAGATACTCTCGGCTTGTTATAATATAAAATTGTTGACTTGAATAAAGCTAATAATCTACAATGAGAAATAATATTGAACTACTTATACAAAAAATTTTTAAAAAAAATAGAAATTTAAATTACTTTAGCTTTTGATTTATTCTTTCTTTTTCCAGACAGAAAGATAGACTTCATTTTTTTTAATATTTATCATTAAAATTTTATTAATTCTTCCTGCATTAATTTTCTTATGTTGTCGATCGCCCATAGAGCGTACTTATAACACTTTTTTCCCCATGTACCGTCTTTAACGTATTCCATCAATGCATTTGGATCACTGAAATCATACCCAGACAAATTGGGACAAATTACTGAACCAAACTCCTTTTCGAATTCTTTTGCAAATTGTGCCGATTTCATATAGGCAACGGGAACTAAATCACTCGACATCTTTTTTCTTTCTTTTCCTCCTAAAATTGCACCTACTGCAGCACACCCTCCAACTACCGCCCCACATGGACCACACCAGCCTTTTTCAGACTTATATCCCCCTAATCCAGCAGATAGGGGAATCATAATGTTATTGATCAATCCATCTTGGATTCCTAGTATATTTAAAATACCTGTCAATGTTGCTTCCGCACAGCCACCTTCAGTAGGATTTAGTTTAGGAAACATCTCTTCAAATTGCTTAAGTGCTTCAATAAAATTTGCATCAATTTCTCCCTTCATTACTTTCTGTTCCATAATTTTTTTCACTTTTTTTAATTTTTTTTTGTTTGTTTTTTTTACGGATTACATATCAAGCTTTAAATATAAAAAAAAAGATATATAGAATGGAGGATTGTTGGTTTAGTAGTAGCTTCATCTGGAAGTATTATCTCTAACCTAACTCCTCCGCTTTCTATATTCTGATATTTAAAAATTAAAATTTCCCTTCTTCACCCTCATTATTATTTGTTATACATTTTAAGTGATAGTTAAAGTGTAAGTTAAAGTTAGAAAGAGTCTCCATCCATAAACTTCGTCTCCATAATAAGGTTTTTGAACCCACATTTCATGTTTGATTTCATGCTCACCTACATCAAAATAACCTGCTTCAAAAACTTGATAATAACACCACCATTTAAGGTCCGGTTCTCCAAATAATCCATCCCTATCAATATACACAAACCTACGTAAAACTATTTTTTCTCCATCAATCCATAATTTATGCTTGTATGGATTTTGAGGAAAATATCCTATTTCATCTTCACTACATGCAGACATAATTCCCCATATACATGGCTCATCATGTGGAGCTTCTACATCTGAACCTAAGGTCATAATCTGGTTGTATTCAGACATATATACCCATATGAATGGAGGGGCACCTGCTCTAGCTGCTGTTGTTAAGCCCAAGATTGTCGTTAAAAAAGTTAAACCTACTAATATTTTCGCAATTAATCTAGACCTATTAATTTTTTTCAACTCTTCTTTTTTATTTGATTTAACATTGAATTTCTTTATTTGATTTTTGTTAGATTCTCCGAATCGATTCGCCTAATTTTAGAGTATTATAACAAACTCAGTAGATTCTCAAAAATAACGAATTCTTTATTATTCGGTCTTATTAAAAAATTAGATTAAATTAATATTTAAATATTTCGATATTAATTGAATAATAGAAATTAGAATTATCAAGAAATTTTTTATAAATTTAAAATAAAAATATAGATTTATATGAATCGATTCGATTTGATTAAATAAAATAATATAAGAACAATAAAACTATTAAGACAATCTATTTTTTATTATTCGTATTACTAATAATACTTATAAACTTGAATTGATTCTATTTAAACAAATAAAGAGGAAAAAAAAGGAAAAGCAAGTAATAAAAATTTGTTTTTTAACGTTCATTAACTTGTCTTAAAGGTGGCTTGTATGGAAGAAAATGAAATTAAACCAACAATTGATATTTCAAATTTTACAGGAATACGATTTAGAATATGGGGTCTATTAAACGTATATCCTGAATTAAGTTTTACTGAACTAGCGAAAAAATTAGGAAAGTCAAAATCTACAATACATCCTCATTTACAAAAATTAGTCGAGCTTGGAATTGTTGAAATTTCTAGAAGAGAACATGTTAGGGCCAATATAGAAGCCCATTATTATTCTTTAACTCCTGATGCTGCTAAAATAGTCTCAGTGTCTGCCTTTGATTTTACACAAGGTTATGATAAGGAACTTGTTCAAAAGATTGCTAAATCATATAAATCTATAGCAATGTATAATAGAAGGATTTTGGATAAAAGTATCAAATTCTATGAAAATCTAGAAGAGACTGATTCTGAAGATATAGTAGAAATTTATAAAGAAACTTATAAAACGGTAAATTTTACAAAGAACGATATTAGTCATTTTTTTATGGGTGAGTTCTTTCTAACTGAGAATCAATGGAAGAGATGGCAAAAACTATTTTATAAATTAGGTATGGAATTTGAAGAACAGTGTATCAAGGAGCAAAAGGAAAACCCTAATCAAGAAAAATATATTTATTTTTTTAACATGGGTATACCTGTTAAAATTCTATTTGAAGAAATGGAGTTGAAAAAATTTACAAATAAAAAATAAAAATACATTCCTTTTATTAAAAAGTAAGCATAGATTGTGGCCTTATACACTAACTCTTTTTAATCACTTCATGGATATACCATAAAAATCAAAAAAGCTCTCTCGTGGAAGGCAGTAAAGTCTATGCCGTTTTGGGGCATAATCATATCTGCAATTAGGGTTGCTGACTCAGACCGCATCGCATTGGAGTATACCTTTGCTTGGTTAAGAGCCCGTATTTTTTGCAGTTTAAATTATTGATTATTAAATTCAGGATGTTCGCATTTTTTTGCACATATAATCATCATAGTCATATATGTCCTCGATAATGCGGCTACTCCATCATTATTTTCCCAATAATATAATAAAACAATATAGCTAAAAAATTTATATATTTTTTTTTATAAGGTTCAATATCTCATCATAAGAACCAAGAACTTGTTGAACTTTAGGATGATTTAATCCCTTTTCTGGTTTTCCTTCAAATAAATTTGTTCCATCATTTAAAAATAGCATCTTTTCTGCCCAATTTTCAACAAAAAAGAGATTATGAGTTGTGAAAAGAATAGTTAGCTTTTCTTCTTTTCTAAGTCTTTCTAAAATATCTAAATGATTATAAATTGATTTAAAATCAAGATTAGCAAAGGGTTCATCTAGAATTAATAATTTAGGTTTCATTACTAAAATTCCTGCTAAAGCAACTCTCTTCTTTTGGCCCCAAGATAAATCAAATGGGGAGTAATCTTTATATTCAATCATTTTTACAGCATTAAGAGCCCAATTTACTCTCGAATTTACTTCATCATTATCTAGTTTTAAATTTCTAGCACCAAAACTGACATCTTCTCCTATGGTTGGAGCAAAAAGTTGATCATCTGGATTTTGAAATAAAAAGCCGATTGATTTCCTCATTTCCCATAGCTTATTTTTGTTTCGAGTCAATTGTTCATTGAAAATTTTTATCGTACCTGAAGAAGGTCTTAACAAACCAACTAACAATCGTAATAATGTGGTTTTTCCTGAACCATTATTTCCAATTAAAGCATAAATTGAATTTTCTTCGATTTTTAAAGATAAATCTTTAATTTCAAATCCAGAATTATAGTTAAAATTAAGATTTTGGACTTCTACGGCAAAAATAGTCTAAAAACCCCCATATAGATTTGTTCTAAATTAATAAAAAATATAAGAGAAATGATAAGACTTAATGTTAAAAAAACTACAAGATAATCGTAAACTTTTATTTTTCTTGGAGCGAAAGTAATCTTTCCTGTAAATCCTCTCATTTTTAAACTTTCATATAACTTTTCACTTCGTTCCATATTATTTACAATATTTTTTCCCATTATGAATGCATGGGTCTTAAGTTTCTGCCAGTAAGTTGTTAAATTCTTTCCCCTTAATTCCTGTGCATCTAAAACTTTTCTATTAGAACTTGCGAGAATTGGAATATAATGGAGCATTATTACAATACTACCAATAATAAATGCAGGTATGATTCTGATTTTTGTTAATGCTTCTATAAATTCGGAATATGTTAAGGAAGAAAAGAAGGTTAAGAAGGTAAAAGTTGCCCCGATTATCCTAAAAAATAAAAGAAGTGCCATTTTGAGACCTTCTAAATAAATATTAAGAACTATACCAATTCTAATTTGAAAAATTATTGTATTTCCTAAATAGAATGGTATAAAAATACAAATTATTAATAAAAATGGTATTAAAACTCCTAGTCTTGAAATTGTTTTGAAAAAATGTAATTTAAAAAAGATATTAATAAAAATTACAATTAGAATTATTGTTATTACAAGAAATATATCATTAAAGATTAGAAAAGGTATAACTAACAAAAACGGTACTAAAAATCGAATTATTGGATGAAGACCATTAAGTAAATTTTTTTCCTTTTCGTGTTTAAACGGTAAATCTGACTTCATTGATTTATTTCCTAGTGTTATTCTTTTTTGTTTGTCTTTTCTGTTAACAATTATGCTAATTATTTTGTTTTAATAGTTCTTATTTTACTTCATATTTTTTTATAATATAATCATATTATTAAAAAGTAATACTGAATTATAAATTAATAATATTTATTGACAATAAAACTAAGTGTTAATAATTTATAGGTACATATAAAATGCATTTACCAGATGGTTTATTGGATCCTATAACCACAGTGCTTCTTTGGATAGTTGCAGTACTTTTTATGATATTAGGCTATTTTAAAATGGGTAAAGTATTTGAGAAGGAAGATTCTGAGAAGTTAATACCATATATCGGCGTTTTAGCAGCAGTTATTTTTGCATTTCAATTTGTTAATTATCCCATACCTGGTGGTACTTCTGGTCATTTGGTAGGGGGGACTTTAGTGGCAGTTATTTTAGGACCTTGGGCTTCTCTAATTGTACTCTTTTTAATACTTGTTATTCAGAGTTTATTTGGAGATGGAGGTATTACGGCATTAGGAGCAAATGCTTTCAATATGGGAATTATAGGGGGAATTCTTGGATTTTATATTGTTGTAATTCTCGTAAAAATGTTTAATAAGACTTCTTTAAAAAAAGAAATTAAAGTGACTATTTCTACTGCTATCGGATCTTATCTTGCTATTATTCTTGCAGCTTTAGTATGTGGAATTGAAATTGGTGTTGCAAGTGATATTCCGATTGAAATCTCAATAGCAGCGATGGTATTTTGGCATTTAATAATTGGTATTGGTGAAGCGATCATCTCCGCTTTAATAATTTTCTATATTTATAAAGCTAAACCAAGCTTTATAACAACAGAATCTATTCTGGAGGTGGAGTAAGGGTTTATGAATTTAAATAAACATAAATGGCCGATAATTACAGTTTCTACAATTATTATTGTATTAATCTTGGTAATAGCAATAGGTTATCCCTTAGGGATTCTTTCTGAGAATCCTGATGGATTAGAGAGAGTTTTGATTGACTATTTTGGTGAATCATGGTTTGAAAATTTAAATTCACCTTGGAATCCATTATTAGGTTGGATTGAAAATGAGTATATCGCGGGGATTATTGGAGTAATTATTGCTACCATTATTATGAGTTCTACTTTTTATTTAATAATATTTTTAAAAAAAAGAAAAATTGAAAGAAAAAAAATAGAAATAAAAAAATAATTTCTTTATTTATCTTTTAAATTTATTAAAAGCTTTGATACCTATTACGAGTATTATAGTAGAATATAGGGTTAATAGACCAAGATTCAATAATGTATCTGGATGACTCAAAGGAAGTCCATTCAGTAGTAGATTTTGTAAAGCAACAACAGCAAATCTAGTCGGAAGCCAAGCAGCTATAGCCTTCATAGTTTCGCCAAAAAGCTCAATAGGTACGAAAATACCACTAACCATTGCCAATGGAATTATAATTATCCATACACCTCCACCTGCAGAATCGGGATCTTTAAAAACAGGTGCTAATGCTAAAGCAAGAGCCAATAATAAGAAGGAAAACAAGAACATAGTTAAAATAATCCCGAAGATACCGTCAAGCAACGAATACATGATAGGACTCCATCCAAATAAGCCCAGAATTAAGGCTCCAATTCCAAATTGCATAAAAATCAGTATAATATTTGAGGCAATATTTGAAATTATTATTTCCCAGTTAGTCACTTCTGTTGAGGCAAGACGCTTATAGATCCCATCTTTTTTTTCTCCAGTAAGAATCACAAGTGCAAATGAAAGAATTGTCATTGGCCCATAAAGTAGATATCCTGGAGCTGAAAACGTAATGTTATTGACAACTCGTCCAACAGTGCTTTTTTTCTCATGTGGCAATTCAATTTCTAGTGGATTACTGTTAATGATGCTTGATAACACCTGTACGAAAATATTTTCGATTGTAGCTTGTACAGCTGGAGATACTGTTTGAAGAAAATAGATTTCAAAACTTAGCGTGGTAAAAGGCGTTGAATTAGGAATCATATAATTATATTCTACAGGAATAGTAATGTTTGAAGTGGCGTTTAATATATGGAAATAGTTATTTGCTAATGACTGAAATGTACCAGCGATGTAAAAATTTTTTGAGAGTGAGGTACCATTACGGAATAAATAACTCATATTAACGCCCCACGAATTATCTAAGCCTTTTAAGAAATTTTGGTTAATTATCAGCATTCCATCGTAATTAAAATTGTTAAAGTCAGATAAAATGCTATTTCCTTCGGTTTTATTGTAGTATGTGAATTTAAATAAATGGGAAGTAGTTGAAACTAAAGATATGTAAAAATCTAATACTGAAAAATTTGCTGAAGTAGATGTATCATTGTTCCAAAAAGCTATATTCACAAAAGATCGATTTTCAAGATATGATTCATAACCTTCAGGAAAATAAAGATATGCTGTAATAGTTCCTTCTAAAGCTGCTTGTTTGGCTTCTTCTAAAGATGAATAATTAACTAAATTTATTCCATTAATCTCATCAGTAACTTCATAGATATAACTCAAATTAAATTGTGGATGTATACCATAATTCGCATTAGTAGTATCATCATCAATCCAACCAATATTATAGGTTGAAGTTGTATCACTGAAATCTATGCCTCCAAAAATCAATCCTAATAATGAATAATATATAACTGGGATTAATATTAAAAATCCAAGAGTTTTTGGATTTCTAATAAATCTCATAAGATTCTTTTTAATAAGTACTAATAATCTTGACATTTCTTGATCCCT
>JBATUM010000260.1:0-3356 GCA_049671145.1 Promethearchaeia archaeon | reverse complement strand
CAAATACTGTGAATTCTTATTTTTTTCTTGTATATGGAGCAAGTTTAGTACCTATGATATTAATTCTATTGTTTACAAAATTAATAGTAAGAAATAGAAAACCATAAAAAATATTTGAAAATTTTTTTATTATTTTTTTATACTATATTTTTTGATTCATTAATTAAAAAAGCTATACATATGTGTAATGCATTTTCTAAGGTCCCTTTTTTAATTTTATCAGGTGTATCAGTGTCTTGATGATAATAACTTGATCTAGTCTTCCAATCAGCTGAACTTATAAATCCTGCTTTTATATTTGCTTTTGAAAATGCTGCAGCATCTGAACCACCAGATAATCTCCCCAAAGTTTTTTCCAATTTTCCAGAACCTAATGTTTTTGCTTCTATTCCAACGAGGTTTGCTGCTTTTAATAGTTTTATTACCATCTCTTCTGAATGTTTTGTTCTAGTAGTTGGTTCATAATCGATAACATAGAATCCATCAGGGGTCTCTAATCCATCCATATTTACAACCATAGTATTGTAATCGATTAATTCATCTAAATGCGAAGATACATACCGATATGCTCCTCTCAAACCAGCCTCTTCGCAACCAAACGCTATTAATCTAATTTCTGTATTATTTGGAATAATATCTTTATTAATTTTGAGATACCTCCCAAGCCCAATAAGAACAGAGCAACTACTTAAATTATCGACAGCACCAGGTACCACATTACCTTTTTCTCCAGAAGGGACAAAGAAAAAAAGCCCAATTATAGAGGGACTCCCGAATATTAGTAGCCATATTGAAGTATTGAAGAAGATTGATTTAAATGTAATGAATCCGATCACCATAAACAACAGGTTTAAAAATGCAATAATAAACCAAATTAAAATTAATAAAATCCCTCCGAAAGCTAAAACTAGAAAACCCCATTTTAATAGCTTTAATAAAGTAAATTGAATTGCGGAGTCAATATGAGCTGAAAAAATTATAATATTTTTTTTCTCTCCATTTATTATTTTTCCGATTACATTTTGAGACGATTGCTTCCGAAATAAGGGGTCAATAAACTCTCGATAGTTAAAAAATTCCTCCCACATTATTACTATTGAAAGAAAGACTAAAAGGAAAGATATAATGGATATAAACGCCAACCAAAAAGGATTTGAAAGTAATTGCATAATAAGATAAAGTCCCATTGATGACAGAATACAAATTAAAATTAATCTTATCCATCCAAGGAATGCTTTAGGATGGCATGTAAAATGCTCTAAAGAAACAGTATTACATATTTTTTCCATTTCATCTTTTATTATTTCAGCAGCTTTAGCTTCTGCTGGGCTACAAGGCATCCTAGGACCACAATCATTTATGATCTTTTTTACAAAATTATACATATAATCAGAATCTTCTTTTAAGACCTCTATTTTCATAAAATTACCTATCTTTATTAAAAAAAAAATATATCAAAAAGATATTAATTCTCAATAAATATAAAATTAAATATTAAAAAACGAGGAAGAATTCCATGAACATTTTTAGATTGGAGCAATTTGTTTGTGAAATATGTGGTTATAATATGATTGGTTATCTTCCTGATAATTGCTCTTTCTGTGGTGCTTCAAAGGATAATTTTATAACCGCTGAATTTTGTTCAACAAAATATAGTATTAAAAAGGAAAAAGTTACTAATAGAGTTTTTAGTTTAAGAAGTTCACCAAAATTGGGTTTAGAGCATCTTGCATATAGTATAATTTCTAATAATCAGAATATTTGGATTGATTGTCCTTCTACTTTTCAAGCTAGCTTAGATAGAATGGACAAAATATTATTTACCCATCACCATTTTCTAGGTGCTTCAAATCTCTATAGAAGCTACTATACTGCATTTATTTGGATCCATCAATATGATACTCAAAATATACTTGCTCAAAATCACTCTTTTGATAAATTATTTTTAGAAAATTTTGAATTAGATGGAATCGAAGCGTTCCATATTAATGGACATACACAAGGATTTACATTTTATATATTTGAGGATGTGTTATTCATATGTGATTATGTATTCCTCATTAAAGAAAGAATGCGTCTTAATCCTTATGGTTCAAATAAAAAAACTATTAATGGAGCTTTTAAAATAAAAGAATTAATTAAGAATAAGGCTCTTAGTAAGGTTTGTGGGTATAATTATGTAGATGATTATACAGATTGGAAAGAAAAATTTGAAGAATTATTGACAAAAACTAATTTTTAATTTAAAAAGAATATAAATTAGTCAAAAGATTAATTTAGGTTTTAAGCATTAATATTTAGTATTAAAGATTTAAATAAGATAATTACAAGATGAGCTATAAAGAAATTGAAGTTACATGTCCAACATGTTCCTTAGCAAAAGTAATTAAAGTTCCTATTAGAATTTTTACTCAGAAAAAATTTGGAACTATTAAAATACAAGTTCCTCAAGGTGGAGTATGTAAAGAACATCAGTTCATTGTATTTGTTGATACCAAGGGTATTATCAGAGGTTATGACCGAATTGATTTGTTAATGAAAACAGTTGCCGAAAGGGAAGACGAGAGACGGAGATTTAGCATAAAACACTTTATAGATGTGTATGGTCTTTATGGAGTATTTTGCTTGATTCATGCTAAAATATTTAATTATCCTGCATATATTATAAGGGATAAGGAATCTGAAGATTTTTCGTATGTTATTAATAAAATTGGTGATGCATTACTTCCAGAAGTCTATCGTGGTACCTCTAATGTTAGTTTTCTTGATGAAACTGATTATAATAAAATAAAAATAAATGACAAGAATGCTTTCCTTATGGATACTCATCAACATATCTTACTAACACCATGGGAGGAAAAGTTAAAATTTGAAGAAGAGATGATCAAAAAAGCGTTAGATATTTTAGATGAAGAGGAACAAGTGATGCTAATTCAACAAACTATTTCGAAATTAGTAATAGAAGCTGAATATGTTAAAAGGGTTTTAGAAAAGGAAAAAGAAATATATGAAGAGGATCTAATAAACCGAATAGCCCGAGAACTAATGATTCCTAAACCTAACTTATATCGAATAAGCTTAATTAAGGATTTTATTAAACAAAGATATTCTCCCAAATTAGCAGCAAAAATAAAAAGTAAAGTGGAAGAATTTTTAAATCTTCTTTAAGCTCTTTTTCTATAAAAAGGAGTTTCGCGGAAATCGACTATTAACACAATTTGTAAGTTTCTTCAGTGGTGTTATTTTGTGATACTCATTCTAGGAGCACTATTTACGGTATTAATTTTCGTTATAGCGTAGGATAGATGATATAGCTGAGAAGAAAAGTAGGAAGCAGTCTATTCTAGAGCTTAGAT
>JBATUM010000259.1:0-25942 GCA_049671145.1 Promethearchaeia archaeon | reverse complement strand
TAAGATGAGGTTGCTGATTTTTATTCTGACCTAACGTTAAATGAAAGGTTTAAATTTATTTTCTCAATTTTAAACGGAAAATGCTTTCAATTAAATATTCCAGTTAAAGAAATTATTGATCCTGAGGGACATGCTGTAAGAGCTATGTATCTTTTTTGTGGGATGGCAGATTTGTATTCTGAAACTGGTGATCAATCACTCCTGAATGTTTTGATACGAATCTGGCTAAAGATTGTGAAAGGAAAAATGTATATAAGTGGAGGTATTGGTTCAATTAAGGGAATAGAAGGATTTGAAAAAGATTTTAAGTTAAGGAATGAAAAGTCTTATTCTGAAACGTGTGCCGCTATAGGGTTTCTAATGTGGAGTTGGCGTTTACTTCAAATTACTGGACACTGTAAATATGCAGATTTAATAGAGCGACTCTTATATAATGCTATGCTCGTAGGGTATTCCATTGATGGTAGAAAATATTTTTATAGCAACCCTCTAATTTCATATGGACAGGAAGAGAGAAAAGAATGGTTTCTATGTGCTTGTTGTCCACCTAATATTGCTAGGACTATGGCATCCTTAGGAAATTACATTTATAGCAAGTCTGAAAAAGGAATTTGGATTCATCAATATATTGGAAATGAATCTCAAGTCACTCTTCATAATAATACAATAAAAATAGAATTAAAAAGCAATTTTCCATGGAATGGCATGGTGAAAATAAAACTTGGATTAGATAAAAATCGAAATTTTTCGATATTTCTTAGGGTACCCCAATGGCGCATTAACACTACGCTTACGGTTAATGGAAAAAAGTATTATGGCCCTCTTACTCCAGGAAAATATGTGGAAATTATTCGTAATTGGATTGACAAAGATTTAATTGAATTAAATTTTGAAATGGTACCACGATTATTAGAAAGTGATCCAAGAATAAAAAGTAATAGAGGAAAAGGTGTATTATCATATGGACCTCTAATATATTGTTTAGAACAAAAGGACAATAAGAATTTTGATATTTTAAACATGAAAATTCCAAAAGATCAAGATTTTGAGATTAGCCATGAACCAAACTTATTAGATGGAATCACCATTATCAAAGGACATATTTCTGATGAGGAAAAATTTATAGCGATCCCCTACTATGCATGGAATAATCGAGGACCAACCAAAATGCAAGTTTGGAATAAAATAATTTAAAATTTTTTCAATTAAAAAACTTATATTATCAATAATTGAAAAATTTTTATGAATGTTGAATAATCCAATTCTACTTATCCAATTCTACTTTCTGGCTTTCTGGATATCGCTCAAAAAGAGTTTCTGTTATGACATTAAAAGCCTCTTCGACATTTTTCCCTGTTTTCGAAGATAATTCCACAAATGAAGAAAGATTATATTTTTTGGCATTTAATATACCTTCTTCCCTAGGGACAGCTCTATATTCTTCTAAATCTAACTTTGAACCAATTAACATTATTGGAATATCCCCTGAATGCTCTCGAATTATCTGGGTCCAATCAGGTAAATGGTCTAACGATAAACGATTTGTTATATCGTATAAGAAGAACGCAGCATTTGCTCCTTTGCAATATTGATGAAGTAAGAATCTAAATCTTTCTTCTCCACCAAAATCCCAAATTTGTAATTTTACCTTCTTTCCCTGAAAATAAGTTGTTTTTGAATAGAAATCAACACCTATTGTCAATTTAAGATCCTCTAAGAAGAATCCGGAGATATATCTAATAGTTAACGACGTTTTTCCGACAGACGCGTCCCCTAACATCATTATTTTAAAAGTAAAATCATAATCCGTCATTCTTCTCAACGAATAAAGCTTTCTGGTGAATATTATTAGATTCTTTTTAGAATAATTTAGAATAACAGTTTTTAAAAATCTGTTATTTTATAATTTTCTTTTAATAAAAATTATATCTATTATTATTTAATATTTCTTTTTAAAAAGTAAATTTTTTTTATACAATAGAGTTCATAAAATTAAGACTAATATATTAAAAACAGAATGAGCAGTTGAACACATAATTAAAGATCTTCCAGAGTAAATAAAAATAAGAGCAAATAAGGAACCTATTGCAAAATAATATCCAAAATAAGTAATAATTGTTTGTATTGGGACCAAAAATGGAGGAACATGGTATAATGTGAAAAAAATAGAAGATAATACAATTGAATAAATTAATTTTAATTTATAGTTAAGTTTTTGAATTAGAAAACCTCTAAAAAAACCTTCTTCACAAGGGCCAGTAATTAAGATCTGCAAAATAATTGCAATCGAAATTTCAACATATGAAGGTTGTATTAGCTCAGTATTTATGATATTTGTAATTCCTTCTTCTTCAAATCTAGTTCCAAATAAACTTTCAATCAAGATATTTCTATACACAAACAACAAAAATCCGCTAAATAAATATAAGAAAATTCCAATATCTATGCCTAAAATAATTCTAATACATGTCCTGTATGTATTTTTAGCCTCTCTAAAAAAGCCAATCTCTTTAAATTCTTCTTTAAGCGATTTTTTTTCTAATTTTGCAGAAATTAATACCGGAAAAATGATTAAGAATAATTCAAGAGACATTAAAATAACAAGTATCCAAAAATTCTCTCCTAATTGAATGGGCATTCTAAATTAACCAATTATTATCTAAAAGTTATTCCGAAAATTATAAAATTAATTATCTCATCATGATTAATATCCTTTTATTTAATTTATAATCTTAATGACGATTAAAGACAGTTCTTTGAAAGTGCCTAAATTTAAACCAAAAATTCCAAAGAACAATATTTCTGAGATAAACCCTATAGGATTAACAAAAGAGCAAATAATATTAGGCGATTTAAAACAAATCGCTAAAGAATATCTAGAAATAGAACAATTAAAGAAAAAATTTGTAGAAGTTATTTTCAACAATATTGAAGATTTAGACTTTTCCCCATTTATTAAATATCCTAATTACTATATAAAAGAAAAAAGGATTAAAAAAGAGGTTCAATCAGCTAATATTAGAGGATTAAATGTTGTAAGTGTAGATGGCAGTTCAGTAATAAAAAAATTCATGAATGTGGATTTCTCGTTTTTAAAAGCGATGGCAGTTAAATATTATTTCTATCAAAATCATTATTCAAAAATAGAATATTTTCCAGACATTAGCGGTTATAATAATTACAAGGTACAAGGAAATTATATTAATCGAGGAGAAAATGAAGTTGATAACAACCTTTCAATGGATATGACATACATGGAGTTGAATTTATTAAATAATCTCATTTTAAAAAATTCTGATATCGATCTTATTATATTGGATGGGTCCATAGTTATTATGCCAATTAATTATATATTTTCGAAGGATCTGGAACTTTCTAAGAAATATGATCAATTATTAAAAGAATATGAAAAATTATATACCAATTGTAAAGAAAAAGGGATTATTCTAATAGGATCAATAAAAGATACAAGAACATCTGCTTTAACTCATTTGATTAGAAATTCTATTCAAATGTTAAAACCAAATGCAACACGATTAACAGATTTTCTAAAAATAAACTATAGACAAATAATTGAGTATTTTTCAGATTTAGATTTATTTAATCGGATTTTGAATACATCGGAAAGAAGTTGTATTTTTAATTGTAAAAGAGAAGTTGATAAGATAAGAGATACTGGTATTAAAAAAGAAATACCTTATTACTTCCCCTTGAATTTCTATGCATTTTATTTGAAAACTGCTTTACATGATACACCATGTAGAATTGAATTCTTTATGGATGAGAAAAGTTCTAATAACGAAGCAACAAAAAAAGCAAATTTAATATCATCGATTTTATTGCCAATTTCGAGTCTTAATGAGTTTTATGGTTTACCAATTCCTCAAATTGAAGCCCATAAAAGAGCTGTCTTTAAACAGCCTGAAATAGATCTTTTATTTAATAACTTATCAAGAACTATAACTAAAAATGGTATTTTTTTGCTAGAAAAAAGAAGAATGAGAAGGCCCTTTTAATTTTTGAATCTGCATTTTATTACTTTAATTCTAACTTATTCAAAAGAATGTCTTCAAAAAAAATATGTTTTCTTTTCACAACTCTTCTTTTAAAGCCCTTATCCCGAATTAAATTATCTAATTCCATGATATCGGCTCTACTTGAACTGATAAAATATATATATGAGCCATTTTTATCGCTCATATCTATAAATTCAATTACATGATTAATGAATCTTTCTAAAACTTCAATTCCCTTAACGCCTCCGTCCCAACTAAAGTTTATAGGCATTTTATTATTATTTTTTCCTATCCCAATTGAAGGTAAATAAGGTGGATTAAATACAATGATATTAAAAGTGTGTTTTAAATTCTTAGGAAATGAGTTAAACAAATCTGATTGGAAGAATTTGATTTCATTTTCAAAGTGATTATTTTTTTCATTTAATTTACTACAAACTATAGCATTCTCTAATATGTCTGAAGCATATATTTTTGGTTTAAATTTGGAATAATTTTTTTTAATGAATAGAAAAAATATGGCAATGATTCCAGAACCAGTTCCCATGTCTAAAACATTCTTTATGTTATTGAATTCTAATCCATCAAAATGAGAATTACTAATGTTTTCTTTAAAGTAATCAATAATTAAGTAGGAATCATCAGAGGGTGTGTAAACGCTCTTAAATTTGTTTATAATTATAGGATCGGGGATATTTTTTATTTTATTCACCTATTACACAAAAAAATTCTATTATTTAAGAAATTTAAAAATTTGTGAGCATATATCTATTAAATCATCTACATTAAATTGAAAAAGCTTCTTGTTTTGAATATTAAATTCTTTTAGAAACTCTAATAATTCTAATTTAGAAAAATGATAAGAACTGTTGTTCTTAAAAAATAATTCCAGAGTATTTACTAAATTTTTGTTTTTATAAGGCATAATGCCCGCGATAAATCTTAAGAAAAAATCAATGTTTTCTTTTTCTAATAAAAAGGATTTTACTTTTTCCCTTGGTTTAACTTTAATCAGAGCAAGTTCAATTTTAGGGCGAGGATAAAAACATTTTGAAGGGATAATTTGTTTTTTAAGTGGTTCCATGAAGGCATTAAATGTTACAGTTATTCTTGAGAAATCCTTGTAGACTCCTGATAAGAAGATTCTATTGGCAATACTTTTTTCGATTATTAAAACTCCTTCAGGTGGTTTCTCATTATAGAAAATTTTTTCGATTATAGGCCCAGTTAATTTATATGGAATATTTGAAACAACTTTATTGTGATAAGGGATTTTTGCTTGCAAAATATCTTGGTTAATAAGTTCAATATTACTTAAGTCAGAAAATTTTTCCAGTACATATTGAAAAAGTGTTAAATCAATCTCATAGGAATAAACCTTTTTGACATTTAAAATTAATTCCGAAGTTACTACCCCTAAACCGGCTCCAATTTCAACCACAATGTCATTCTCATTAAGGTTTGCTTCAGATATAATTTTACGTAGTACCTTTGAGTCAGTTAAAAAGTTTTGGCCAAACCTTTTCTTTGGAGTGAAATTTAATTGCCTTAGAATAAATTGTACTTCTTTTCTATTCATAATTTTCATTCATATTTCTGAGTCTTCGAAAATAAGTAATATTTTACTCCTTCACGTTGGAGTTCTTTAATTATTCTTTGGGCAATTAATTTAGGGGGATTTGAAATACTAGTACGATCTGCGATATCTTGGAAAGTAACAAAATTTTGCCGTTCCCTTTCCTCAAGAATTTCCCACATATGCTTTTGGCCTATACCAGGCAATAGTTTTAAAGCATGCATCCGTGGTGTAATTGATGTTGATTTATTAAAGAAATTTATAAATTCTTCCTCGTAACCTAATACTTCCTTTTCAAGAATTGGCTGGATTAAAGCTTTTGACGTGTTAGTTAATCCAACATAATCTATTTTTTTTATTACTTCTCTTAACTTGTTTTGCCTTAGAAATTCTTCATATGTATTTTTTTCTTGGACTTTAATATCAGTATCTTTATTAAGTTTAACCTCATAAAGAACGAAATCTGGAAAAGTTAAAACTTGTGCTATTGGTGTTTTAGACCAACTTGGCTTATCTTCATCGGGATGTCCATGTAATAATATATCTAGGATTACTATTTCTCTGAATTTTTTTATAAACTGTTTCTTCTCTCTTGGACCCCTTTTTTGATATGGTGGTCTGCGAGAAGGCTTTCTGTACCGATCTAAACGTCTTTCCATGTCCACCAATTTTATTATTTTTTACTTTTCCAATATGCATACTAATTTTTAATTTTGAATTTCTCTTTTTTGAGAAGGAATACTCATTAAAATTTAAAACAACAAGGATTTATAAATTCTTCGCTATTCAAAACTTATCTTTTAAAATTCTTATAGCAAGGTTTAGATTAAGATGTTTTAAACCCCTCAAGATTTGCAAGCAAATCTCGTAATTGATCATCACTCAAAGTTTTTCCAGTGAAACTTTTTTCCAATACCATCCTTAATTCTGGAATCGTTTTAGGATCAACATTCACAATATTAATAGCATAAACTTCCTCAATTTCGTATTTTTCCATTAGTAATTTTTGAATTTTTTTAGCATCTTTTTCACTCATTTTGGTAAATTTATTCACGTAGTTAAATGTTATTTCTTGGAAATGTGATAGACCTTCTTCAGGATCAATGTCTTCAACTTTTTTCTTGACACTTTCCATAATTTTTTTAACTTCTGGGATAGATACTGTTTTTTCGTCAACTTTTCTTCCAGACATGATTTACACCTTAAAACCTCAATTTTATTTTAATGACCCATTATTTAAACGTAAATGCTCTTTGCCAATTATTAATAACTTCTTTGAATTTCCTAACTTTATTTGAACTGCATAGCAGCGCCCCCTTTGGTTCATTACTGTACCTGTTAAACCATGGAACCTTCTATGGGGCATACCACGTTTGTGTTTTGAAGGATCTGTAATAATATCAACTTTATCTCCCATCTTATATTCAACTAAATATTTCTCAACAGACCCTAAACCTCTTTCTCTTACTCTTTTCCTATGCCTTTTACGAGACTTGTTTCTATATCCTTTGTGAATCGTCATTTTAACAAGAACGTAATTATTTAATTAATTTGAAGTAAAGATAGGTTGATTTATAATTCATAGTTTATTTATTTTTCTAGTATCTATGCTTAGTTCTAAAAACTTAATTTAAGATTTTTGGAATTCTTTGATCAAAATATTTTTAATACATCTAATTCCTTACAAATGAGAGGATATTCAAAAATTTGGGTAAATGAAGGATTTGTACGATCTTTATCCCCGTTAATTAATTCCTTAATATATGTTCCTCCCTGTGTTTCAATTAGAAATTCAAACATTTGGGGTTTAAGATATTTTCCTTCAATTCTATAAATTTTTTTATTCCTTATCTTATTAGCTCTTCTGTGAGACACTCTTATTGGCGTTTTTTGCTTAATAATTTGATTTTCTAATTCAATCTTTAATTTATTTAATAAACGTTCAAATTCTACTTCAGTGATATTTTCCTCTGCTTTAACCAAAACTCTATATAATTTTCTTGCTTTTTCAGCATTTCCTTTTATTGCTTTAACTTGATTTTTATTGCTATATCTTAATTCAGAAATTTTAATTTTCTTTTTATTCTTTTTATTTACTTTTTTCTGGATCCTTTCTAAATTTAAAGTTCTTATTCTAGGATTTTTCAATTCAAGAATGAAGGGTCTACCTTCACCTAACATTTTAGCATCAATGTCTTCTCTACCCGCACCATGAAATTTAGATTTTGTTGAATATGATTGCTTTATAAACTCAGGGCTTATAAGTTCTTCTACACTCGTCATATACTGTTTCCCAGAGAATTTGCAAATTTGGCATCCCTTTCCATTACATGCCCTGCAATTCCAATGCGTTTGAGGGATATCTCTGACAAATTTATTATACTTCCCATATATAAAGAGAGATCTTATAAGAAGGTGAATATTAAATGAATCAAATTTTAACGAGAAAATGATTGTAATATCTGGATTAGCGAATTCAGGAGGTTTATGTAATGAGTTTAGCAATTCTTTTCCAGTTTCTCTATTGAAATGACTCTTAAAGGATTCTGCTTGTAATAAATTAAGTTTTGCCTTGAAAATGTCTTCTTTATTGACAATCTGTGAATCTATTTCAGTTCCGACTAAAAAACTGTTAAATTCATATTCCTTTATTTTACTTATTGCTTCAGTTACATACATTTGTAAATCTAAGAAAATATCATTACATAAATAACAAGTTGGATTAATTTCAGGTTTTTTATAAGTTAAACCTTCATTTTCTAAAACTTTCTGTGCGGCACTAGAATGAGCGTTTTCGGCTAGAATCTTTAAATTTTTAATTGATTTGCTTTGACTGTCGTCACGATTTAAATAATTTCTATGGTTTTCCATTGTTATTGTTAGTAATAGAGAGTCTCCTCTATACTGATTTGTTGTATTGCTTCCTAAAAGAGAAAACATCCTACCTAAACAATGAGTACAAATGAAATGTTCTTCATAAATTTCTAGAACTTTGCTGAAAATGCTCATATTCAATAAATATAATTGGAACTCATTTTTGTTTTTATTGATTTTAATAAAAGAAATCATATCTTATTAAAAAAATTTTAAAATCAAAGTTTCTTCTTCTAATTAATTTTTGGGTCTAAATATTACAGCTTAAAATTGAAATTTAATAGCTTAGGAGAAAAATTGATGAGCAAAAGAAAGACTGGTTTTGTAAAATGGTTTGATTATCGGAAAGGTTATGGTTTTATAACCACTGATGAACAAGAAGATGTTTTTGTACACTTTTCTAATATTGACATGGAAGGCTTTAAAAAACTAGATATGGGAGATCACGTCGAATTCGAATTACAAGAATCTAAAGACGGTAAAGGCCCTGAAGCTCTAAAAGTGAAAGTAATTCTTAAAGATAAAAGATATTTTTAAATTAAGCTTTTTAGCTTAATGAAAATTAAATTAAGAAAAAAGAATTATTTTTTTAATCTCTTTGTTATTAGTCTTCTTCTTCGTCCCATCCTAAATCCTTTAAAACAGATTCAAAAGTTTCTGATTCTTTATCTAAAACGAATTCTGTATCATATTCAGAAGCTGTGTCCATAATTTGGTTTTCAAATTTTGGAGGGGATAAATTATCAAGAGAAGGTAATCCCTCTTGAACTTGTGGTTCTTGTACAATTTGCGGTTCTTGGACAGTGGTATCTTCCTCAATTTCCATAGGAGTATAATCTTCAAGAGGAACCGGAGGGATTTCATCATCATAAACCTTAAATCCTGCTCCAGATTCTTCTGAAACTTGAGGTGTTTCAGGGGTCTCCTCAGTAGTAGGAGGATGTTCAAGTATCTTTTCATATTCTAAACCTACTGATTTTGGAATCGAAACTATCTTATTATCTGCCTTTTCTTCAAATTCTTCAGCTGCTACTCCTTCTTTTTCCCAATTATCAAGAAATCCCAATAGATCATCTAAAGCGGCTTTATCTTCTTCAAGTGATGGAATTTTTATTGCTGCAGCCTCTTCGTCTTGTTCTCTTACTAATTTATGTCTTTCAGATTCTTCTAGTGAAAGTGTCATTTCTGTTATTTCATCGCCTGATATTAACCGATTCAACTTCATAGCTAATTCACGGAGGTATCCTAAATAATATCCGATTCGAAACACATTTTTTAATCCTCCAAATACAATATATTCATCATTTATTGCTAATAATATACTATACCCTGATGTATTATGAAGGATAATCTCTGTTAAGGCTCCATGGGCTGTAGCTTCACTTAATCTTAATCCTAAATCAATTAATGCAGTACTTGAAGCTGATGTAGCATCAGCATCAAGTTCTGATGATAAGGCAGAAGCAACTTTCATTCCGACTCTTGATAATACAGCTAAATTCTCTAAATCTGTTCTGTCTTCTTCGATTTTAAGAATATTCATCATTTTTTCTCTAACATCTTGAACAAGGGAAGACATATTTAGTCAAAAACTCATTTATATTTAATTTTCACTAATAACATTACTTTTTACCTATTCTTAAATATACAAATAAAATTTATACTAATATATTTTATTATGGTTTAAACTAAAAAATCACTTAAAGTTGTTTGAGTGGATGGAATTTTTTCTAACTTCTTAAAAGAATAACCCGATATTTGCGTAATAATTTCTTCAATTTCTTCAACTACATCATCTTCTAACAGTTTTTCAGTATCGATAATAAATAACTGATCTGATTGATCTTGTGATAATAACATCTGTTCATAATAAGAAAGAATTTTTATAAGATATGCTTTCTCATACTCATTCCATTCTCTTCTTATCTTTTCTAATGAACCTCTTTGTATAATTCTTTTAAGGATCGTCTCGGGACAGGCATTAAGATAAATAATATAATCTTCTCGCCATCTAACTGATTTAAACATATCATATATAAGATTATAATCCTTTTCTTTAAGGTTTAGACTTTTAGAATAAATTAAAACACATATTGGAGTCCGATCTAAAATAATTATCCTTCCATTGTATAATCTATCAAAATTGAGAAGGTTTTGATTTCTTTTGATAAACTGTTGGAGAAAATGCATTTCACTTCTAAAAGCAATTTGCTTATCAGAAGATCCAAATGGAAAAGGAGGTATCTTTTTATATCTTTCTGGAAAAAATTTAAATTTATTATTGTTCTCTAATTTTTTCTTTAAAAGATTATATATTGTAGTTTTTCCAACTCCATGAGCACCAGCTATTGAAACAACTAAATTTTTTTTGCTACCTTTATTTCTATAAACTGTTTTACCCAATCTCTCTTTCTCCATAAAATTTCGATTTTAGCGTATAATAAAGAATTTAAGGTGTTTATAATACCACTAGAGATATTTAATTTTTCTTATTATTAAAATTATATATTAAGTAGTAAATTGAATTCTAAAGAAATAGGATTATCATAACAATAATTAGATTGTAGAAGGTACCTGCTAGGATTGTGTTATAAATGTTATTGTTCAGTTCAAAAATAATTCCTAATAATATTGAATTTAAAAAATAAAATAAAAAAAAGAAAACACTTACCGGAAGGAAAAATACCAGGTATAATACAGAATACACCAGAGCAACCAAAATGATTACAGTTGCTCTTCCAATAATATTATTTTCAAAATGTCTTCTTAATGTATTATGTAAAATACCTCTAAAAACAATTTCAGAGGATATTGTTCCTAAAGTCAGAAAGATAAGTAATATTATGGCCCATAAAAGTCCAGCTTCTCGAACAATTTGATTTTCCAAGGCAATTTCACTAGGAAGATCAATACCAAAAGTAATACCGGAATTATACATAAAATCTATGAACAAATCTGAAAGGAGATTAAATTCAAATAGTATTATACTAGATATTATTCCTATAATAATAGCAAGTATAATCCATTTCTTGCCAGATCTAAATCCTAATTTCACAAAGCTGTGTTTTTTAGAATAGATGTACCATAAAGGATAAACACAAAAAATTATATCAGGAATTTGGCTTAATAAAATAGTAAAGAAATACCATTCTTCGGAAATTGAAGCTCCAGTCAATAACATGAAAATCAATAGTCGAATAGTTATATATGCCATTAAAGAATTTCCAAAAACACTAATTCCCTCTCTTAAATTCCAGGTATCTTTTTTCAATATGAGTTTTTGTTCAGGTATTAATTTTTTATTTGAAAAAATGAATCCTGAGCTTTTTTGAGGTACTTGAGAGGCACCCAGCTTTTGATCTTTTGATAATTTTTCTAATTTAGTATTACAAATTGGACATTGTTCTAATATAGGAGAGGTAATTATCGAACCACATCCATGACACTTTCTAGATACGGTCTTCTTGACTTTTAATGGAGTTGATTCTTCAATTAAATCTTTTTTTTCAGATTTCATCTTTAAAGCTAATTTTCCGCATCTAGGGCAATACGTTTGATTTATATCAACAGTTGCACCACAATGCACACAATATTTTACTGCGGACTTTTTGTTATTATCTGACATTATTATATCGAAATTAGGATTTTAATATACTTAAGCAAATAATAGAAGCATAAGTACTTGTAAAAAATATAAATTAAAAATTATATAGTTTATGATTATTTTTACTAATTATCAAATAATTTCATAACTATATTACTATGAAGAGTAGAGAAAGGGTTAAAAGAGCTTTCCATTATGAAAAGCCCGATCGAGTTCCAATGTTTAGTATGAATTTGATTAAATCAGATTTTTTATACAGTATTCTATTTAATTCCAAAATATGGCAACCAGAAAACTACCCACCTCACGTTCCAGGAGGAGTATATTCAATTTCTAAATTATATTATCGTCTTCTTGTATATAATTGGAAGAAAAAATTTAGAAAGAAAGCAAAATACCCAAAAAAATGGTGGAAATACTCTCATACTAGTATAGATGAGTGGAATATTTTGTGGAAATCAGCTGGAACTAATAGTAAAGATATTACCAAAGGACATCCTTGTTTTGGCCCGATTCAGGATAATTGGGACAATTTGAACAACTTTAAAATACCTGATGGATCAAATTCAGATAGATTTCGATTAGTTCGATTTAAATTATGGAAAATCTTGGCAAAAAACAAATACACCGTAGGAGCCTTGGGTGCAAATGGCTTTTTCAATATATGTTCTCAAATTAGAGGTTTTAATAACATTTTAATAGATTTTGTGAGAAATTCTAAAAAAGTACATAAATTAATAGAAAAACTGATTCCCTATTATCTAGATCAGATAAAGGAATACAAGAATCAATATCCAAAATTAGACGCAATATATGTAGCTGATGATTTGGGTACACAAAAATCCCCTTTCATAAGTCCAACAATATTTAATACATTTTTTAAGCAACCTTACAAAAAAATTATTAATTTAACCCATGATTTAGATATGGATTTTATACTCCATTCATGTGGCGAAATTTTCGAATTGATGCCAAATATCATAGATACTGGCGTTGATGCTTTTCAATTGGATAGTCCGTTAATGGCTGGAGTAGAAAATTTCAAGCTATTTTCCGAACAACGAAAGGTTGCTTTTTGGCTCTCTTCAAATATACAAAGTACATATGTTCTTGGGACATCTAATGACGTGGAGAATGAAATAAAATACTATATTGAACAGGTAGGAAAAAGGGATGGGGGTTTAGCTATTCATGAATATGATTCTAATAGTACTTTAGGAACTCCTAAAGAGAATATTATAGCTCAAAGGGAAGCTACATTAAAGTGGGGTATGTATAATCAGGATGGGTTTATTGATTGGTTAACATAATATAAAATTTTATCTAAAAGAGGTTATGTAAATTAAATTATGAAGTTTTTCAAGAAGAGAATCAATGAAATAAGGGGAAAATTTGTTAATAAAAATCTCATCTTATATAGTCCTAATGCTAATTTTTTTGGTCAAGAATCAAAAAAAAACAGACAAATAAGAGGAAATGGGGTGTTAATATTAATGGCAAATAAGATTTATTTTGAAATGTGGAAACCTAAAAAAACTTTAGAAATTCCTATTGATAAAATTTTTAATATTTCGACTCCAAAATCACACCTAAAAAAATCAAAATTCAGACCACTCTTAAAAATACATTTCAAAAATGACGAGAATGAGAACGATTCTGCAGCTTGGTTGGTAAAAGATTTGAATAATTGGATAGGGAATATTAAAAATTTAATGGAAGCAAAATAGAATGAGTATTAATTAAGGTTTGTCATTAAATTTTTTTAAATTTTTTCTTGCAATATTATATAGTTCCATTAATAACAATCCGTGATAATATGATATAGCATCAAAATAACCCTCTCCCAGATCAGATTTCCCCGCATATACTAAAGCCATTTGAGCATTTAAAGCGGTTTTAATTAACAAATCTACACCATTATAAATTAAATTTGGACTCCAAATCCCTCTGTCTGGATTTGCCCACCAAGCAGGACAAGAATGCAATCCTCTATCATAAAAATATCGAGAGGTTTTATAATAATTCTCAATATCCCAATCTTGGGTAAAATCTAATTTATCCACTATATTCATTAGATTATGTAAGCTATTCATTATTTTCCAGTAATATTTATGAATATTATTATCTGGATTTTTCCAAAGGGGGTAGGGTATTCCAGATTTTAAATCATCGTTAGTAGTACTCCAGCTTGAGTCATTAGGTATTATTTGATTTTTCGCCTTAAGGAAGTAATTATCTAAATCAGATATAAAAGTCATTTCTATATTTCTTTCTTTACTGATTAATTCCATAGTTTTTCCCAGAAATGTTTTTTCGTAGTTCTTTACATGATGTCCAAATGTTTCTCCATCCATTGCTGTTATAATATAAGTATCATTGTTATTTTTCTGCTTTGGATCCTTATGCATAGTTTTTAAATCTTTAACAAATTCTTTAGCGGAAATGTGTTTAAACGAAATTTTATTACTCAATATGTCATCTCTAAAGTAAAGTAATAACCCATTTGGGGAAGTATAGATTTTATCATAAGGCCATTCCACGGGGCAAGCGATTCCACTCAAGATGACCCATTTATAACCTAATCCTCTTAAGAATCTAGCAACTTTTGAATTAATCGACAATTCGGGAGGGAAAAAACCTTTTCTCTCCCATCTTCCAAATATTTTAAAATTAACTTCTTCATTCATTTGAATTTGATGTTGTGCTTCTTTCCTTGGAATCAATGGCAAAATTGGATGAAATTTTGCGGTGCCAACTACTTCTATTTTATTTTCCGCTACCAAGTCTTTTATTAATTCAATAGTATCTCCTAAATCATATTCATATAACATTTCAATAAGGACACCATTAATATTTAAACAAAATTTAGCGTGATCATATTCTTTAATTAGTGAGAATAACGGTTTATAACATTCTTCATTAATCCTCTTTAAAACACTAATATTCTGAGTCGGAGGTTGATATATATGTATAAGAGGAGCAAAATATGTTGTCATTTTAAATTTACATTTTATTAGTTATAATTTTAAAAAATTAATAATTTGTATTGTTAATTAATTTTGGGTTAACTAAATGAAGTTTTCAAATTTTGTAGAGCTTTATTACGATTTATACAAGGTTTACATTTTCCACATGGTTCATCAAAATCTCCATAACAACTCCATGTAAGATCAATGGGGACGTCAAGCTTTTCGGCTAACTTAATAATTTCTAATTTATCTAGTTTTGCTAAAGGGAAGATTAATTTTAAGTTAGTTTTATCCTCTTTATGTTTAGATTTCAATATTAATTTTTCCAAAGATTTAAAGAAAGATAATCTAGAATCCGGAAAAGATTTTGGATCCTCAACAATATGACCTCCAATGACAAATTCACACCCATAAATTTGTGCATAATAAGCTGCTATAGAGTAAAATATTAAATTACGGAGTGGTATATAACCTTCGGGTGCATTAAAAGCGGAAATAACAGGATAACCATCAAAAAGAAGATCGGTCGCTTGTGCTATAAATGGAACATTTACCTCAGTTAATTCAACTCCAGCAATGATTGCTAATTCTCTGGCTGCTTGTTTTTCTTTTTCTGGTCTATATTGATAATTCATAGAAAGTGCAGTAACTTTATAACCTTGTTTCAGCGCCCAAAAAAGCGTTGTTGTGGAATCAATACCTCCAGAAAGTAGTATTATTGCCCGTTTTTCTGATTTCTCTAACTTAGGTTCTAGTTTCGCTGATATTGCTGCTTTTACTGCTTCATTTAAAGGGGAAAGTTTATAGTTCAAAATTTGGGCAGTTAAATTACCATCTAAAATCAGATTACACCTCATAACATCGACCATTTCTTCGCAAATATCTAATTCCTCAGCAGCTTTATCATAGTCAATGTAATTAACATCTGGTTTGGGAATATTTATACCCATTTTTTTTATATTTGAAAAGATTATATCAATTAATTTATTCATATCGATAACTCTTGGACCTACAAGGTTGTATATTTGATTATCCTTACCAATTCCATCAGCAGCCGCTAAAAATGCTTTAACCGCATCTTTAACATAAATAGGTTGCATTGGAACTTTACCATCTCCAGCTATCAATACAATTCCATCAGATATCTGCTCAATAATCTCGGGGATTAACTCATCATTTGGGCCTAAGATATAAGAGGGCCTAAAAATAATATAGGGGACATTACTTATTTGTAATAACTGTTCTGCCCTTCTTTTAGAGTTAAAATAATTATTATTAGCCCACTCTTCAATACCAACTTTATCAACCCCTAAACCAGAGGGATATATTAATCTCGATATATTTTGTTTTCTAGCTGCTTCTATAACATTTTTCAACCCATTAACATTGATGCTTTCAAACAATTCCTTACTTCCACATACAATATTAGCAAAATGCAATACTGCCTTACAGCCATTAAATGCTTGTTCTAATTTTTCAATAGCAAAATTTTTAACAATAAACGGTTTTGCTCCTAAATTTTTAACAACCTCAATAACTTCTTCCCGTCGTACAATTGCATTAACTTCCCATCCAGATTGTACTGATTCCCTAATAGCGTGTTGCCCAAGATACCCATTTGCGCCAGTTATGGCCACTCTTTTTGTTTGATTCATATTAATACTCTCATTTTTATATTCATTGCCCAAATTTATATTTTTTGTATGTATTTTAAAAATATTGGAAGAGATCTAAATTAATCAGATATTTTAGATTTATAATCTTTAAACATAAAATATAAAAAGATCCAAAAGAAATTCAATACAATTCCAATAATCTAAATATTTTCAAATAAATTGACTTTCTATGGAATATAAGGTTATTATTAATTCTAATAGAATCAAATTCAGTGCCTGTCACTTTCTTAAAGAACCTCGTAAATGTTCAAGGCTTCATGGTCATAATTATTATGTTTCTGTTGAACTAAAAGCTGAATTGGATGATAATTATTTTGTTGAAGATTTTATCCAATTAGAAAAGAATATCAGAGAAATAATTAAGCCTTTAGATCATTTCATTCTGATACCAGAAGAAGCAACTTATTTAAAATTTAAAAAAGATGAAAGCTCTGTAGAAGTTCTCACCTCAAATAAACGCTATGTTTTACCTCTTTCTGATGTTATTTTTCTTCCAATTCCAGCTAGTACTAGTGAACTTTTAGCTAAATATATTCACGGTAAAGTTAAAGAGATCTATAAAGATAAGAAAGTCACTATTAAATTAGAAGAAAGTAAAGATACAATAGCAGTTTATGAAGATTGAGAGTATTTATTTTTCTATTATAGTTTCTTTTATTTTTGTACCAAAATGAGTGGCTCCTGGTCCAAGGTGAACTAAAATTTCATCTCCTATTTCTATATCGACTACTGATTTTGCATTACCATTCGAATCCACCAATCTTATAGTTTCTGCATTTTGACAGATACAGCTTAAAAGAATCCTCTCATTATTAATGACAGTCTCCAATTTAAATCTTAACATTGGGCGTGTTTCTATTTTAACTCTTCCCACAGAAGCAATCCTACCAATTCCGTCAACATTAACAATTATAACTTTATCTCCCCCTTCTAATTCACTTAAATATTTCGTTCGGAATGTGAAAGGGTCATCTCCAGGTACTAATATATAGGCAGATACGTCCCCCGCGTTGACACGGAACGGTCTGGAAGCAACAAACTGTGTTTCAAATACTTCTGCATGAATTAAAGCAAAACCTTGAGCAGTACTTCCCACAAGCATCCCTTCCCCCTTATATAAGAGAGAAGTAGTATCAACACAAACTCTATCACTTTCAGGTAATTTTTGAATTTTAACGACCCTTGCTTTGTTTAATCCTATTCTGATAGGTGGTTGTATAATTTTCTTTAATTTATTTAAATCATTAACATCTTTTGGAGTGAATAAAATTCCATCAACACCGATTTCAAGTGTTTTTAGCATTAATTCTGCATCTTCAATATCAGCTATATATGCTATCAATTCAATATCAGTTGATTGTGTTATAGCAATTAAATTTTCAAATGGAATTATTTTCCAATCAGGGGCAGAAACAATGATAAAATCAACTTTTTTCTTTTTTGATAGTTCTTTTATTCGAATCTCATCTTCCTTTGATTTAATAATTGCATAAAAGCCAATACTTTTTTCTTCGGAATATCCTTTTCCTAACCTTTCTAAATCTTCTTTAGAATCAAAAATTATATAATCTGTAGATGTCTCAGGAAATCTGGAATATAGATTAATACGTTCAATTTTTTCAAAATATTTAACTGTTTCATTAGATACTAAAAAATTTAAGAAATCTTTATTAAAGGCTTCTTGGACTAATTCTTTAAAATTATTTGTTTTATGCTCAAAATTCAAAATTATTCTTTTCATACACCATCGACAAATTCTGGACTCTAAAAGTTTTATTGCTGATAATTTTTTTTTATAATTATATTCTATTAAATTTTTAAGCTAGAAATATTATATTAATTATAAAAGAGATAACATTAATATAAACTTCTAAATGGAGTTGAAAATAGCAAGTGGGACTGAAGAAAAAATTATTCCCTCGAAAAAGTAAAGAAAAAGAAGATTTAATTATAAAAGCTAAGTCTCATATCCGAAAAATTTCATTAGCAAATAAAACTTATAACCAGAGATCAGAAATTGCTAGAAAAAATGCGAAAATTGCCTTAAAAAGGGGAGAACGTGGAAGGGCAAAAAATTATTTAATTCAATTTAAACAATATCAGCGAAAGGTGGATCGGGCAAACAATATAAGGGCTAAAATAGAAAGACAAATAGAAGCGATTGAGGAAGGACAAATGATTTCAATGACAGGAGATTTAATGGGTGGGATACGAGATGAATTAGAGGGTATTGCCACAAAAGCGTCTCCTACTAAGGTTGCTGAAATTGCGGAGGACTCTGAGGCCTATGTTGCCGAGATAGAAGAATCAGCGGAAATCCTTGCGGGTGATCCCGAAATTGACTTGGCGATTGACGTCACAGATGATTTGAACCAGCTTGAGACCGAAATGTTGTTGGAACAGGGTGGCCAAATGCCAGAAGTTCCTATTGATGATTTGCAATACATTTCTGAATTGGATATTGAAGAAGAACCAGAAATCAAAACTAAAGCTAAACTAGAAGATGAAATTGAAAAATTAAGAAAAGAATTAGAAGGCGGATAGAATTTTATTATATCTCCATTCTTTACCTATCGAAGATTATTGTTAAAATTAACTAAAGTATCTTTTTTTATCAAATTCTCTATTAGATCTCCTTAGAGATTCACTTTCGCTTATCTCTTCTTCTAAATTTTCGATCTTTCTATCAATTAAATAGATTTCCTTTTGAAGATTTTTAAATGTCCTAAAATAATCAATTTCAGAAATTATTCCCTTATCAAACTTAGAGTCCAATGTTTTTAGAGTTTCTTCAAGGCTATATTTCTCTTTTTCTAATTCGAGCATTTCTTTTCTTTTTATCGTCTCAAGTTTAGATATCTTCTTCTTTTGCATATAATTTTCATGGGATAATGTATAATCGGAGTTAAATAGATCTGATAAATGATTTTTAGAATATTCATGATATATTGGCATCCTACTTTGCTCATGTCTTCTATTATTTAGTTCCATAAATAACTCATTGTTGAAATCATAATTATATTTGTCAGGAGGGTTTAAGATTGGTGGATTTATTCGCTGCATTTGTTCTAATTTTCGCATTAAAATATTTTTATCTTCTAGATCCGGAATATTTCGAATATATGGTTCATCAAACCTTTCTGAGCGATAATTCTGTATTCTATTTGGATCATAGAAATTTTGTAGGAAGAAATCATTCTCATTATAATTAGGTGGAAGATATTGCCTTACAGCAGTTCCATAATATCTCATATCTCCAGGAGTTTGTATCTGAGTATTTCTTAAATTATAAGGATAAAGATTATTTTGATAAGGCGAATTGTTTTGAAAATTAGGATTATAATTTTTATATGCTCCTGGAGGTAAAATGGCGGGATTTTGATAAAAGTCAAAATTTTGAGGGTATCGATTTTCATTTTGAATAGAGTTAAATTGGACTTGCTTAACAGGGTTATAAGGATTTTGAATTAAGAGATTATTATTTTTATTCTGGTAATTAATAGCATTGCTCTGATTTATGGTATTGTATTTACATTTTAAACTGAAAAAGGAATTTATAGCCTCTTCAATATAATTAATTAAATCTGAAAAATCTATATCAATTTTATAAAGGTTTTTAGCCGAATCTTCATCATAGATAACACACTCATCAAAGTTTCTAGCTAAGAGAATATAATCCATAACTTTTGTAAGTACTTTCGGAGGGAGTGTAAATTCATATCTACCATAGTCAAATTCTACATACAATTTTTTGAATAATTTTCCTCTAAGTTTTATTCTTGTTAAATCTTTTACTGGAGCTTTGAAGATGGTTTTTTGTTTTTTCTTAATTCTCCCATACATCTGTACAAAAGATAAATCAAAATTTGTAATAAATAGAATACCTTTATTTTTTTTAAACTTATCATGATTATTTAGGCCATTAGCAAGTTTTGCATAAACAGCATAGACAGCTTTCTCTTTGTCTGCTAGATTAAGATATTTCTTATATGAATCAAAAATATAATTGATTTTATCGATAAAATAGAGATTCTTTTGGATGGGCTCAACACTATTAGTTATAGTAATTAAATTATTTGTAATAAATTCATTAATAGAGTGATAATTTGTATTTAGATTTTCAAAAATACCCTCAATAATCTTCACGTTTGAATTTGGTTGATTATAAATATTAAAAAAATACTCTTTATTAAGAGAAAAATGATGAAAAAGAATGCCGATTTTTTCTAATAAGTTTTCTTTAGCATAACCAAATAATTTAAATAAAGATAATAAATCCGATTCCATATTTGGATAATGATGACATCTAATTGGAGAATCTCTTGCTCTTTCTATTTTTTGCCTTAAAGTATACAAATTATTAAGGGCATCTCTTAGTGGATCTATAAATGTACGAGCATTTTTAATTAGATCCAAAAACTTCTTTTCTAATTGTTCTTTTTTCTCATAAATATTGATAATTTGATGAGAATGACATTTAGGACAGGATTTTAATTGTTGGTTTACTAGTTTTACATTCTCACTTCTACAATTTTTACAGACTTTCTTTTTTCCTGAGTCTAAAATCTCAATATTCTTCGAGTTACAATCTTGGCAAACATAAAAATCATATTTTTCTTCATGCAGACAATCAGAACAACAACTAGTGCCACAATCTTCACAATAATAAGCTAACTTTATATTCCTTTGACAGAAACGACAAATTTGTATGTTTTGTTCTGACATTTTTATGATTCGATCTAACCAAATTCTGTAAAAATTGATTATTTAATCGCTTTATCATAATTAGTAGATTAAAAATACTACTAAAATAGGTATGATATACTTATAATATTCAAATATTATGTGTAAGAAATAAAAAAATATGATAAAAGTATTGAGTAAGATAAAAATTTAACTTTAAATCGTTACATAGAGATGATTTGTATTTATTTTATGATCTTTACTTTTGTCCCAAGAGCTTGTCCAGGAACACCAGCTTTTTTGAAATGAGCTCTTACGGCTCCATTATTACCATGAGAGCGCGTTATTTTACCCTTTAATTCTTTACCAGTTGAAGTGATCCAAACAACAGTTCTTCCAATTAATTTATTCGCTTCTTTTTTAGTTTTAATGTTTGAAAAAATTATTATACAGTGTTTAGGATGTACTGTATGGCGACCTCTTTTATAGTTAGAGATTGTGCCTTCCATTCCTAGAATTTCTAATTTATTTATTGTCAAAAGAATTACCTAAAAACTTAAAATTAAGATGGAGAATTTTTAAAAAAATAAAAAATTTACGTATCTATAGTCTTGGTTTATTTATTCAGAAAAAAGAAATGTTTTTCTACATCAAATTTTTAATATAATCTAGTGAAAGTAGCTTTTAGTAGAGTTAATATTACTCCGAAAGAGTTCATTGGAAAATCAATGGCAGGTTATACTCGGAAAGACCCTTGCCGTGGAAAGTTAGATGATATTCAGGCTTATGGTGTATTAATAGAAAAAGATTCATCAAATAAAGAATATCTTTTATTAATTTCTATTGATACTCTTAAAATCCCACTTTCTATAGGGAATTATTTTAAAAATAAAATCATAACTGCATTTCCGTTATTAAAATTGCATAATATCATCATCCACGCTACTCATACTCACTCTTCTTTAGATCTTACAGGGGAGTTTTATTGGCCTGGAGGCTTTTTCAATGTTATTAAAGGGATTATGTTTGGAATGAATAGAAATGATAAATTTATCATTTGGCTTTCTAATAAAATAGTAAATATGGTTAAAAATTTATTTGATAATCTGGAATCCTGTAAAATAGCATTAAAAAGTAAAAGATTTAATTCTAACATTGTCATCAATCGAAGGCATCCAGAAAGAAAGACTCACCCGAATTTAATAATTTTGGTGTTTAAGAATTTACAAACAAATCAATTAAATGGGATTCTTATAAATTATGCTTGTCATCCTACAACACTTTCCTTTAAAAACAATAAATTATCAGCAGATTATCCAGGTAGGATTATATACAGAATAGATGAATTATCTAATCACAAAATATCTACTATATATTTTAATGGCCCTTCTGGCGATTTAAATCCAATAACTACATGCGGAATTGATTTTGAAAAATTATTTCAAGATAAAAGTCTAATATATGATCAACTAGGAGATTATAATGATACAATTAGGATTGGAAACTCTATAGCGGAAGAGGCATTAGAATTAGCAAAAAGTATTCCCGAATCGGACTTTTTTGATGATATCAAATTTCAAGTCTATAAACGCGAATTTTTAGTTCCTATGAAGGATTATAAATATTTCACAAAAATTTGGTTTGTTAATAAACTCTATTTTTCAATTAAGAAATATTTTATATTAAAATTTGGTAAAGTGAATATACAGAATGCGAATTTCCCAATATTTATACTAAGGCGTCGGAAATTAAAGTTATTTTGTGAATCTTTGGTCCAATTTATTAAGTTAAAAGCCTTATCAGATGTAAAATCAATTGAATTTAGTATAATGACAATAACAGGTGAATTATTTGAAGATATTGGAAAAAATTTAACTAGAGGGTCACCTACAAAAAATAACACTTTCATTTTTCAAAATTCCCAGGATTGGATTGGATATTTATTTCCAATGAAAGAATATATTCAAGAAGGAGGCTATGAACCAGTACCCAGCTTTAGTCCCTTATGTGGATATCATGTTGTAAAAGAAATGAAGAATTTATTAAATACTATTAGAAAATCCTAAATTATTAGTTCATTAATTCTTTAATTTTATTCCAGGTTTCTTGATTTAAAGCTATTATTTGATTTATAAATTTGGTATGATTTTTACTACACTCTTCATTTTGAAGTTCTCTTACTTTTCTCAAAACATTATTTTCTATAGTTTTAATAGAATTGATAAAGTTATTTTTTTCAGATTGGCTTAAAATTTTTTTATAATCTCTAAGAAAAGAGGAATATCTGGCCCATATCCAATCGGGATTTATTTTAGAATAAGGACCGGGATTTAAATACTCTTGATCTTTAATTGGAAATGTGTATGGCTTATAAATACTTAAACAAGGAAGAGTTGTTCCTGTAAACCAGTGAATCGTAAAATTATTACCTTTTTGTATTTGGGATACTTGTGAACTAGTTGATTCAAAGCTGCCATGCATACATATTCCTGCTTCATGTTCTCTCAAAAATTCCATCATCATAGCAGGATTAATGTTTCCTTTATTCTTTTGTAATAAAATTGTTGACTTTCCTCCTCTAGAAAATTGTGAAGGCGTATTTGATATGTAAGATCCAGTAAATGTGGCTGCAAAATCAAAATCATCATCATCCCTGCAATACCCCTGTTCAATTGCATGTTGAATTATGCCTTTTCTCCTCATATCTCCTTTTCCTCTAATTGAAAGCCAATTTGAAATAGATCTTACATTTTTCACCTCTTCTGCAATCCACCAATCATCAGCAGTTTCTAGAACATAACCTTCATTTGAATCGGCAATAAGAAATGAATTGTGATACATCCAACTAGAATCATCATAAGCACAACCTCCACCTTGATGATATTTTTCAAGTAATTCAGTTATTATATATAAAGCCTCTTTTGCGGTTTTACCCCTCTCAAGACCTAAGCGGAGTAAATCCATACCTAATAATCCTATACGCCTATAAGGTTCATAAGAATAAACTGCTTCATTTCCAATAACCACGTTATATTCATTACTTGCCATCTCTGCGCCCCATAGCCAAAACGGTTGGCTCATAAGCAACGCATTTGTTTCAGTTACTTGTGGTATAGAGATATATGTACATTTTACTTCCTTACCTTTAGAATACCTCTTCCTTGGTGTATATGTGATTAATTGAGCCTCATTATTAGGTCTATCACTATTCTTTCCAAAAATTACACTTCCATCTAAAGTTGAGTTCCCTAAGGCTACTAAAGTGTCACACAACTAAGTAATCATCTCTTCAGATTTTTGCCAAGCTTGGTTGTTAGTTTGAGAAATTTCCTCAACAAATTCATCTTCTGAAAGTTTATCCTCTTGATTTAATATAACGTTAACTTTACTAATCAAGTCATTTTCAATTGATCTTAATTTTTTAATATACAAATCTCTCTCAACGTTTTCTTTTGTAGGGTTTCTCATAAAAGGTTTTAAAAAATCAGCATGTCTCTTCCAAAACCAATCGGGATTAATTGTGGGGTAAAATTTAGCTTCTAATACCTTTTGGCTTTTAATTGGAAAAGTATAGGGTTTATATATACTTAAACATGTTAGCAGACTCCCTGTAAACCAATGAATTGATTTTGATTTGCCTTTTCTAAGATGAGACACTTGTGAACCTGCGGTCATATCTTTTCTTTTATGTCTACAAATATTTCCCTCATGTTCTCTTAACAAATTCATCATTAAAGCAGGGGTTATTTGTTTTTTATATTCATTTAATTGTCGCATAGAACAGTCAATATTACTTGGTAATTTTTGAGGACTTGAGAATGTAATTGCAAAATCAAAATCATCATCGTCTTTACAATATCCTTTTTCTACAGCATGTTGAATTATACCTTTTCTTCTTATATCTCCTCTACCCCTAATTGAAATATCATTGGAAATGGATCGAAATTCTTTTACAATTTCAACAATCCACCATTCGCCTGCAGTTTCCAGTAAAAAAGCTTCTTGAGGATCTGCTATTAGAAACGAGTTGTGATAATTATGTCCCGTTAGACTATGTTCACCTCCTTGTCCATACACTTCTAAGAGATTGATAATTATATTTAAGGCTTCCTTAGCTGATTTTCCACGTTCAAGACCTAATCTTAAAATATCCATACCTAATAAACCTTCATCATTTAGAGGTTCTTTAGTCATAATTGCTTCGTTTCCAATAGATACTCCATATTCATTTGCGCCCATCTCAGCCCCAAACATATAGTAAGGTTGACTTAAAATAACAGCAGCAGTTTCTGAAACTTGAGGTATCGAAATGTGAGTGCATTTTACATTAACTCCTTTTGAATACTTCATTCTAGCTTTATAAGTTATTAGCTGTACTTCTGAGGAATTTCTATCACTATTTTTACCTAAGATTACACTTTTATCTTTAGATGATCCAGATAAACTTACATAATTATCGCACATAAAATCATACCATAATTTATACAAATTTTAAAATTAAAATGAGTAAGATATTAAAAAAATTTTGATAGTGTATCTTAAAG
>JBATUM010000258.1:0-1762 GCA_049671145.1 Promethearchaeia archaeon | reverse complement strand
TCCTTCCGCTGTTAATGGTAAATAAAATGTAGTCATCCCTCTTGTCCCACGCTCAGGAGTTTGATGAGCTATTGTGATATGCCCGCCCCCATGCGTTGCAGCCTCTCGTACACCACTTATATACATTTTTTCACCGTTCACAACAAATCCCTCCCCATCAGGTTTTATTGTTGTCTTAGTAGCACCTACATCAGAACCAGCGTCGCTTTCAGTCGTAGCAATACCTAGAAACCATTCTCCCGAGAGAGTTTTTGGGAAAATTTCTTGTTTAGCTTCTTCTGTTCCATATTTATTTAAAAGAAAACCCCATGATGCTGGAACCAAGTAATAGACACATGTAGAACCTGTGCAATCCGCTTTTGCTAATTCTTCTGCTATAACACCAGCACTCACAGCATCTAGTCCAGGACCACCATACTTTTCATCTGCCGTACATGTCATAAGTCCTAATTCTGCCATTCCCTTAACGACATCTCTTGGAATTTCCTTAGTTTCTTCCATTTGAAGTGCAATTGGGGCAATTTTACTCTGAGCAAATTCGCGAACTGATTCTCTAATCATATCTTGTTCTTCAGTAAATTTTAAACTCATTATTTTTACCTTTTTAATGAAATTTTAATTGTTTTAAGGATATAAAATACTAAAATTTTAGTAAAATCGAATAATTCTTAAGTTTTATTATTCGAATAAAATTAAACAACTATCAAATTTCAGGTACCTTAAAAAGAGATTATAAAAAATTAAAAATCGTTTAAATAAAAGGTGGAAAAAATTTCAAGGAATAATCAAGAGGGAGCAGAGATTTCAATAAAAGACCAAATCAAAAAATTTGCTATAAATTGTCTTTATGGGTTTAATACTATTATTTTAATTGGAATGGGTCGGAAATTAGGGATTTTTGATTATCTTTATGAAAAAACTAAGTCAATGTCAAATGCAAATAAATATTTTGTAATAAAATTTACTCCTGATGAGCTTGCTAATAATTTACGTCTTGATGTCAATTACCTAGATGCTTGGCTCCATTTGGCACTCGAATGTGATTTATTTGAAATAGATGATTTGAACACAAAAAGTCTAAAAACTGCTCCTTTTGTGTATGAATTGCTAATAGATCATGATCATATTTCTTATATTGGGGGAACACTTGGAGCATTTTATAATATTGCTCCAGCTCAGGAAATTATGTTGAAAAACTTTAAAACAGGCAAAGCGATGGACCTCCTTAAATTGCCTGGTTATGTTGTGAAAGATTTACAAGAGAGGAGCAGAAGATTTGGAAAATTAATTGAAACATTATTCTCTAATTCTTTTACAGATTTTTGTAAAAACTTGCATGAACAAGGCAGCATTCTCGAAGTAGGATGTGGTTACGGATTTAATATTGAAACATGGGCTAAAAAATATGAAAAGGCTCGATTTGTAGGAATCGATATTGAACCAAATGGAATAGAATTTGCACAAAAATTAGTAGATCAAAATAAGTGGAATGAAAGGATTGAGATTCTTAAGACATCCACTAATAAATATGCTCGCACTACTAAAGATAAATTTAATTTAATTATATTAAATCAAGTTCTCCATGAGATGAACCCCGATGAAAATTATAGGAGACAACTTTTCAAGGATTTATATTTGTTGTTAAATGATAATGGAATTATACTTGTAGGAGAAAGTATGGTTCCCGATACTTTTGCTCCTAGAGAACCATTTAAACTATTTGATATTACACATAAATTTTCTGAAGCAGGCTCGGCACGCT
>JBATUM010000257.1:0-4847 GCA_049671145.1 Promethearchaeia archaeon | reverse complement strand
CAATTACGATTATTTCTCCATACTTTTTTATTACTTCTCCCTTTTTAATGTCAAATAGAGCAAATTTATGACCAATTGGGATTTTTTGATTAATTCTGATAAGATTCTCTCTAAATTCGATTTCAATATTCATTAGAATTTCCTCTAAAGCAGTAGCGCAGTTATCGTCTTGGTTCATAATTATAAATTTTTCTTTTTTAGACATTTTTAGCAGTGTTTTTTTAATAATCTAAGTAAATCTTTAACTACATATCTTTAATTAATCAATCAAAAATAAAAATATTGATAAACATTTAAAATGAAGAGATATAAAAGCATTGATTCTTTCCGCGGTATATGCATGTTTCTTATGGTTTATGGCCACATGTTTGAATGGTGGCTTACAATTGAAGATCATTGGTTCCTTAACGACATTTTGAAGCCATTGTTAGGGCCTATTGGAGTTACAGGATTTGTGTTCATATCTGGAATAAGTACTGGCTTATCCTATAGAAAAAACTATCTAAAGGCTAAAAATACAAATGGAAATTTCATGAAAAATATTAGAAATATATATTTTTTTAGAGCACTTATACTTTTAGTAATAGCACTGCTCTATAATTTTACTATTGCCATTAGATTGAATGATCTTACCTTTATTTGGGCATGGTTGGTACTACAAACGCTTTCTATTTCTCTCATTATGGCTTATCCATTACTAAAAACTTCAAGGATTATTAGAATATGTTTAAGTATCATCTTACTAGTTAGTAATCAATTTATATTATGGTGGTTGTCTCCCTATCAAGGGCAAATCAATTTTTTTGGAGTTTTATTCCATATTTTATTTAATCCAGTTGAACATTATATCATTATACCCTTTTTTAGTATTTTTCTAATAGGCACAGTAATAGGTGATATTTTTTTTGAACATAATCTTCTTAATAATCAAAAAGAAAGGAGTACTGTGTTTAAAAATAAATTCTTGATTTTTGTAATTCCGTTTGGAGCTGTTTTAATTCTTGTTGGAATTCTATATAATTTTCCAAATTTTTTTATTTTCGGTACTTATTCATCTGCAATTTATGGGTTTGGAGTAATTATGTTTCTTTTTTCCATCTTAATTACTATTGAAGAATATGAAGTTTTTAAAACAAAAAGGAGCTATAGATATTTATACTATTACTCTTACTATTCCTTTACCATTTATATAGTCCATAATCTATTTTATTTTCTCTTTGTAGGACAATTAACTGTATTAACTATTTGGATCCCTGTTTTATTGCTGATACCTTTATTAGGGTTATTACTTAGAACAGTATATAAATATTTAGGAGTAAAAGCATCTTTAAAAGTAGGTATTACTGTGTTAAGTTATTTAATGGCAAAAAAAATTGAAAAAAAGAGATCTAGTTAAATTTATAAAAAAAACAAAAGATTTATTATAACACAGCAATAGCACTAATTTCTATTAGCATAGTGGCTACCGGTAAATTTGACACTTCTACTGTAGCTCTTGCTGGATAATTTTCTGAGATGTCGTTATCATTAAAGAATTTTTTATAACTCCTGTTCATTTCACCAAAATCTTTTATATCTCTGAGGAAGACCGTAGTATTTACAATATTAGAGACATTTCCTCCAGCAGATTCAACAATTTTTTTAAGGTTTTTTAGTGCTGTATAAGTCTGGTCTTTAATATCTGTTGTTCCTTGCGCAGGACCTTGACCTGAGATAAATAATAAATTTCCAGCTTTTATGCCCGGACTATAAGGTCCAGCAACAGGAGTTCCTGGATTAATAATTTCTATATTTACCATAAATAAATTTACATCTCAATTATTAATAATTTTTTCCTCTTGCTAAAATTTCCCATTTACTTCTAGAGAATAATAGTTTACCTATAAAACAGAAAATAATATTTGATACTATTCTATATATAATCTAACTCATTCAGAAATACTAGTGATAATATGCCAAAATTTTCGAAAGAACCATTAAGGGGTATGGAAGATTTTTATCCCGATGATTTACGTCAATTGAATTGGATAATTGATACCATAAGAGATGTTGCAGAACGTTATGCTTATGAAGAGTATCAAACCCCTCGATTAGAGCCAATTGAAATATTTGCTGCAAAATCCTCTGATGAGCTAGTAAATGAGCAATCTTTTATAGTTGAGAAGAAGAAGGGAGAGAAATTAATTTTAATTCCTGAACTCACTCCCTCTTTAGCTCGGATTGTTGCTAAGAAAACTCAAGAATTAAAAAAACCTATCAGATGGTACTCGGTTCCAACATGTTATAGATATGAGAGACCCCAAAGAGGAAGAAGGCGTGAATTTAAACAAATTAATATAGATATACTTGGTGATAATAGTTTATATGCCGATCTTGAGATTTTTAATATTATAGTTGATATTTTTAAAGAATTCGGTGCTACCCCTATGCAATTTCAGATATTCTATAATAATCGACGTTTTATAGATTCGGTATGCAATATTATACTTAAAATGGATAATAAAAAATTACCTCTCTTCTATAAAGTACTCGATAAATCTGATAAGATGGAAGAGGATGATTTTGAAAAATTCGTGATTGATTCTTTTCAAAACGAGACAATAATTCAAGGTATCTTTAACCTAAAAGATTCAAATAGAGTAAGTGATTTATTAGAGAAGTTTGATAATATACCTGAAGAGTTTTATAAATCTGATGGATATAAAGAGTTAATCACGTTTGAAAAATACTTAAAAGAAATAGGGATTTCGGATTATTGTACTTTTTCATCTAGCGTTGTGAGAGGTTTAGATTATTATACAGGAATTGTTTATGAAGTTTTTGATACTGGTAAAGAAAATATAAGAAGTATTTTCGGTGGGGGGCGATATGATGATTTATTATCATTATTTTCTGAAGAAAAAATATCGGGTACTGGTTTTGGAATGGGTGTTTTAATGCTAAACTTATTTTTAGAAACATATGACTTAATTCCTAAAGAAGTTAGAGAAAAAGATTATACTGATACAGTCTATATCGCGTCAATCGACGAGACTGTATCATTATACGTTTTTAAAATCAGTCAAATTATCCGTAATGAGGAAATTCCTTGTTTAATTGATTTTAGGTTTAAAAATTTAAAGAATCAACTTAGTAAAGCAAATGAATTAGGTGTTTTGGTCACTTTAATCGTTGGAGCTAAAGAAATGAATAAAAATGAAGTAACAGTAAGAAATATGAAAACTGAGGAACAAAAAACGATTAAAATCGATAAACTTATTGAAGAATTCTATAACATATTAGATGAATACGCAGATTAAAATGAACAAATTTTTTTATTTACTCTTATTATTATATCCAAATAAGGCGATTTTTTTAATATGAATTTCATTGAGCAATTAATTCAATTAGTAAAGGAGAAACATAGTGTTGTCTGTATGGGGCTTGATCCTAGGATGCAAAAAGAAGGAGAAATCCCTAAATATTTAATTGAAGAGTATGATGAGCCTAATAAAGTAATTTTAGAATTTAATAAAACTTTAATTGAAAATGCATACGATTTAATTCCCGTTATAAAACCCCAAATTGCTTTTTATGAAAAATATGATGCTCTAGATGCGTTAAAGGAAACCATAAAATTTGCTCATAAAAATGACTTATTGGTAATTTTAGATTCTAAACGCAATGATATTGGTACAACTTCTAAAGCTTATGCTGATGCTACGTTTAAAATTTATAAAGCAGATGCGTGTACTTTAAACCCTTATCTTGGATTTGATAGTATCCAACCTTATATTGAGCATTATAAGGAAAAAGGTTTATTTATACTTGTTAAAACATCTAATCCAAGTAGTAATGAACTTCAAAATCTGTTTAGTGTAAAGATAGATAATATTAGTAATACTCAAATTGAAATAGTAAAAGAAAAGGTAAAATTGGTAAGAAATTATATTCATATAGCTAAACTTATTGTAGAATGGAGCAAAAATCTGCATAGATTCTCGAATTATAACAATTTAGGCGCTGTAGTTGGCGCAACTTTCCCTCAAGAATTGAAATCAGTTAGAGAAATAATAAAAAATTCGTTTATATTAATACCAGGTTATGGTGTTCAAGGAGCTCAAGCTGAAGATATAAAGTATGGATTTCACACGGATGGTTTGGGAGGGATTGTAAATTCTTCACGAGCTATAATTTATTCGTACGCAAATAAAAAAGAGTTTTACTCAGACAAGTTTGGAGAGGCTGCTAGAGATGAAATTATTAAAATGAATAAAGAAATAAATAATGAAATAGGATTATAGCGCTTTTTTTACTTATTTCACAGTGTTGCTAAAAATTCTCCTAAAAACCTTAGAGCAAATACCATTGGTACTAAAATTAGAACTAAAACAAAAAATGAGCGTTTAAGTCCGACTTGATGGATAACATTTACAATATTTAAATCTACAGCAGCTGCTACAACTATTATAGGAATTATTGCAACTGGATCTCCTTCATAACCCCCCGCAAAGCCAAGTAACATCAAAGGGGAACCAATAGCAAAAATAACTCCAAATTGAATTAAAAAACTGTATCCAACCCATTTTATACGAGTCCGCTTTTCAGCTTTTACAATAGTTAAGCCGAGCTTCAATATTAGAAAAGTTATTGCTAAAAGAGTTCCTGTAATTATTATTGGCAAGTATTTATCCATGGTATCCTTTCCATTTTGAAAAATTATTAGCAACATATTATATTTCAGCAACCATGTACTTTTCTTCTTAAGAAGAAAATTATGAGATATTTTTTTTTTAATTACCTAACTTATGAAAGATATATAAAAGATTTTTGATTTAAAGTTAATTTTTTTAATATAAGATTTTAAT
>JBATUM010000256.1:0-3135 GCA_049671145.1 Promethearchaeia archaeon | reverse complement strand
TATAAGAATAAAATGTATAGACAATTTCAATTATGATAGGGATAGATGGGACTCTTTAAGAATAAAAGCATGTAATTTAAATTTCACCTATGAAAAAAAAATTAATCAGTTTACTAGGCTTTCATGGAATCAAGTAGGAAATGAAATTAGCGGTGATAATGTTTATATCGCAGGAGCTAATCTCACATTTAAGTATAAAATTAATCAAGATTGGCCTGAAGCTTTATCGCCAAGTTCAGAAATTAGAATTTTATTAAATAATAATTCACATTCAGAAACAATTAATTTAAATTTAGCAACGACAAGTTTTCAGGACGCTAAGCCAGAAGGTTTCAATGTTGGTTATCTAATCCTAAAAGATGTTAATATAACGCTTTCAATTCAACTTTATTTAGCGGATGAATTTTTATTCAATGGTACAATTATGGTTTCGATTGATGATGTGTACCTTAATATTTCATATATTACCGTTTACGACGATTTTCTAAGTGAACCTGAAATATTTCGACTTTTACTAATATTAGCTTTAATAGCAGGTACTGTAGTAGGAGCCTATTTCATACTATATCAAAGAATATTTAAATATCCATTGCCCGTAAGAAAAGTTAGGAAATATAGGAAAACTCTCAATAAACCAGAAACACCGAGAACCTCGATCACGGATTCTGGGACATCTTTTAGCAAGCTATATAAAAAAGAACTAAGTAATACTTCAAAATTTATGAAAGCTAGTACTAAAGAAGAATTGGCCATTCCTAGCGAAAAACTTAAGAAGTTAAAAAGTGAACCTACGAACACAAATGGAGGAGGGAGTTAAGAATGAATAGAGACCACATATCAAGGATAAAAAAGAAAACCTTGTATATTTTGATTATTTTTATATTATTTGGAGTATCAGCTATAAGTTATAATTATTTCCATAATTTAGCTCCAATTAGAGGCGAAGAACAAACTTTTCATACCTCTCCGATAGTAGAACAAACTAAAGAGATAATAAATAATCCTGATTTCTCAGATCCGATAGATCCGTGGGATGATCAAGCATCAGGAGCTGATCCATCGGATGTTCTCGCGGGATATACCCCAGGTGAAGGTTATTTTAAGACTTTAGGCGAACAGAGAACATTTTCAGAAATTTCTGGAAAGCCGCTATATACAGAATGGGAAAAAGTCCATAATCCAGAGTTTCCAGCTTATCCTGACGACTCTAATATTACTACCGAAGGATGCTGGGTAACACATGAATTCGCTGAATTGGCAGATCAAACCCCAAGTGTCCACTGGGAAAGAAATATTAGTATGCCTGTTGATATGTCTGATTATATAATAACTTCTGCATCTATCACAGCAGTAATCAATGCAACAGTCACCGCTTCTCCAGGAGGCTGGAGCGGAGGAGGAGTAGAAGCTCCTGGTGATGCTACAGATGTGGGAGGAACACAAAATTATACTTGGGATTATGTAAGATTTTATATTTTATTATCTGATTTAACAAAAAATAAGGTTTATGAAGTAGCTTACAATCAAACAAGCGATCTGGGGAAAGATTCTGCGGGGGCAACGGATTCAATGCCTGATACACTTATGACACCTGTTTTAGAAGATGATCTTATTTTTTACTTAACTTCTGTATTATCAAGTGATTTCTATAACTTTACAATCACTTTAGGTATAAGAATTTGGTCTGAAGACAATTGGTTGAGTGATCGTGATATATGGAACGATTTACTTATAAAATCTTGTAGTTTAACATTTACTTATGAAAAAAAAATAAATCAGTTTACAAAATTATCTTGGAATTATATAGGAAATAAAATTAGTGGGCAAAATGTTTCAATTATTGATGGGAATCTCAGATTTAGATATAAGATTGATCAACTTTGGCCTACAGCATTATCTCCTAATTCAAGACTGAATATACTTATTAATAACAATTCTCTCTTAGAAACAATCAAATTAAGTAATGCACCTTTATCTTTTGAAGATGCAAAAACAGGTGGTTTTGATGTTACTAAATTAATTTTGAAGAACATCAATATTTCTTTAAGTATACAATTATTCTTAGGAGATCAATTCCCATTAAACCAAAATTATACTATCTCAATTACCGATGTTTATTTGAGAGTTATCTATAATGTGTACGTTCCCGAAACCGAAGAAGAACCTTGGTTCTTTACTGGATTGTTTATTATCGCTGCTATAGCTGCCGTTGTGATATCTGGATTATTAATTGCATATATTAAAGTTTGGAGATTTCCAGTACCTATTCGTAAGCTACGCAAACATAGAAAAGCCTTACCAAGTGAGAAGGACCCTGATGTCAAGATTATTTCTCGTGAAGCTGCTTTTAAAGGTAGTTTTCATAAAGAAGTAAGTAAAACCTCAAAATTTTTGAAAGGACCTCCTCTTAATGGAAAAATTGAGAAAGATAAACTTTTTAAAAAATAAGCTGAAAAACCAATAAAAAAATAAAAATTCTTTATTTTCCTTATTAAATCTGATTTTTTTACATTATATTGAGTAAAGTATATAACTAAAACTATAAATTATTAATATCAACATAGTTACCATAATAATGGTTAATGGTTTTTTATTTAATTAAGAATAGCTAAAAAACTAAATTCAATTTACTCTATCAAGAGGAAAGTAATTCTATGAACTTGAAAAAGAGAAATAACAAAAAATATATTTATATCTCTACGATTATAATTCTTACGTTCACGATTTTCGGCTTATCAATATATTCAACTTATCAGATTAGCCATCATACCCCTATTCAAGATAAAATTGCTTTAACAACTAATGGAGGATTTCTAGGACAATGGTTTACAGAATCACATCAAAAGCAATGGATTGATAATTCTGACTTCAATAATAGTGTGGGATGGATTTCTGAATATGGTGGAGATATAACTGATGTGGATGCAGATATTAGTGGAGGCCATGCCAATTTTCATGTAATCGGAGAAACTCACACCACAACATTAATATCAGGCACACCAAATTCTTCAACATCTCAAAATTGGTATAATGCAACTAATCCTGAGATTCCCGTTTATCCTACACAGGGGCATAGAATAGATGAATCTGGATGTTCTGCTTCTCATTATTGGGCAGAACATTTAGGGACTACTA
>JBATUM010000255.1:0-3769 GCA_049671145.1 Promethearchaeia archaeon | reverse complement strand
ATTCAGAACCTGCCATTTTTTATTCCTCCACTTTTTCAATTATTTACTTAAATTTTTAATAAATTTTATTATTTTTTAAGAGTATGTTATATTGATATACAGCGTTTAGATATTTAAAGATTTTTATTCATGCTTAATTTTATGGAAAAAAAAATAAAAAAAATTATACGATTAAATTCGAAATTATGAAGTTGATCAATCTCGTGGAAGTTAGGAATTTTTTATTGATTTATTAAAATTTAAAAAGTAAGATTTTAAAAAAATAATATCAGTGTTTTTCTGCAATTTCAATTAGTTTGCTTTAATCTTTTGAAGAAATAAAGAATTTGATCAAATTTTGAACTTACTCATATTATATATGTTAAAAGAGCTATAAAAAACGTGAATTCGACTATTTAACAATTTCCATTATACAAATATGTATATATTAAGTTATTACTTTTTTATAAATTAAAGTGTGTAATTTTGCAATAAGAAAAATCGATTCAAACCGTGAAAAATAGAACCCCCAAAAAAAGGAGATGGACAAATTATAGTTGTATTTTGTTATTAATTGGCTCAATTATTGGGTTACTTTCTTTAATTGCTCCCGCAGGCAGCTTTCATTATGGAAACCTGTATTCGTGGGATATGTGGATGTTTGGTTATAATATCATTTATGATTGGGAAGTTGGTACAGAGATCTTTTGGACAGTAAATCGTTATCTCTTTTTATTCTCACTTGTATCGACTATATTTGTTGTGATCGGGAATTTCTTAAGTATATTTGCTGCTGTAAAAGTAAAAAGAAAGAGTGATTATGCACACATTACAGCTGGTATAAGTTCTATAATTCTTACTGGATTTACATTATTCTATCTAATATCTTATGAATTATATTTTGTTTTTAATGCAGGAGAGTCGTTTTGGTCATTGTTAAATCCATCTTTTGCTGTGTATGGTCAATTTATTGCTGCAGCATTCATGGTACCAGCGTTCTTCATTGCAAGAAAAGCTTCACTATATAGTGAACCATTAGAGAAAGAGGTACATCAAGAAAAAGTCTATAACATGTTGAAAACGATTATTGAAACAAAAAGATTTTCAGAAAGTGGAAAAAACAAATTGAAAAAAGATCTAGAAGTCATCTCACTCCGTTTTAAGGGTTACACTTTCTTACAAGAGAAAATGGCTTTCACATCTATGGAAAATCGAGATTACGAGCATCTTGAAGATGGCTTAAAATATTTTCAACAAGCATTTGATTTAAGTTCAAGTTCGCAACAAAAAATTTCAAAAGAAGATCTGTATTTAGTGGAACAAATAATCAAAGAAGAGGATAAGTTAAAAGCGATGAATTACCTAAATGAAATTTCGGACCATACAACCATTCTTCTTGGAGAAATTCTTAAAATATTGACTTAGTAAATTTAAAAAAATTTTTAATGGGTTATGAAGAGTTGATTTTAAAATGTCCTATAATGAAAATACTGTGACAAAAATACAGCAAAAAAATGCTCAAAAAGCTATTGACTCTGTAATGGATGGATTTCAATTAGAGAAACCTCCAAGTTATATTATTAAAGGATTTAATTCAAATGAAGAAATCGCGAAATTAGAGTATCAAAAATTCGGGAAAAATGAGAGAGAGATAAAAAAGCTTAATAAAGAGATTAAATTTATCCAAGGTTATGCGCAAAATTTTGTCAAGGTCGTTTTTGAGTTCAATGATTACTTCCTTAAGAAAATGGTGTACATGAGTGATATAATGAAAACCTCAAAATTTTTCACTCCACGGTATATATGGACAGGCGTTTTAGATTTTCCCATTCCAAGTTCCTTTATATTTGGCCGAGTATGTAAAACCAGGAAACATGGAGGTGGAAAATATTATTTTGCTCCGTTTGATACGCTAAAACATGAAATTGTTGGGAGATTTGAAAAATTTGAAAAACTGACTCCAGATTTTTTCCCTCATGAGATAATCGAGTTTGGTCTTTTCATTGATTTATTTGGTTTAATGAAATTTACAAGTGAAACTATGGACTTGTTAAGTATGATGCCCAGAAAGATAAAATATAATAGAAAAACAACTGCTCTCGTGGATTACCTAAATCAAAAAAAGGATTTAATAAATAACATGCAAAAAATACCTCATTTTGGTACAACTTACGGTGTAATGTCTAAATTCGTCAGTGAAATCGATGTATCAACAATTTTTTTTCCTTATAAAGATGTAACCTATTTCCAAATTGATCAATTTTCATATCCTCCAAAAAAACATTGCAGAGCTATTAATTCTTTATTGAATTGTTTAGAAGAAATTTTTTCGAAGAAAATAATTGTAAAACGAGAAAATAATTTAAGGACGTCTCAAGAGAGAGCTGAACAGAAACCCCAACTTGAGGAGAAAATTCTTCTAGACGAGATTCAAATTTATTACTATTTTAAAGAAAACGAAGGTAAAGCATTTACAGTACAAGCATTATTCAATAGAATTAATGAATTGGGATTGAATGGACAATTAAAACCCAAGATTACTGTAAACACGATAGAAGAGATTTTGAAATATCTAGAAAAAAAGGGAAAAATATCCTCAGAACAAAAGGGATCAGAAAAATTTTACTTCCTCCGGTGAATAGATTGAAAGCTGCAACTTTCACTTAAATAAAATAGATATAAATAACTGTAGTGATTTCTATATTTTCTTGTAGGTATCCATTTTTGTAAAAATTTCGGAAATTTAAACCATAAAACAATGATTCTATGAAAATAAAGATATATAGTAAAAAAAAGAAGAAGCAAGAAACAATCCAATTTTTAGATGATATTGAGAATCAATTGAAAATAGAACGGGATATTAGAGAAAGAGCTTTTAAGGCTATAAGGGAGGAAAATGCAGAAGCTATTCGAGTTTTAGAAGATATAGTAAATATGGAGGAATCAGTATATGAAAAGAGATATAAAATGCATTATAAAGAGATTAATTTACTTTTTGATATTGAAACAAAATGTAAAGAGCTTTTTCCATCTGTTTTTAGAAAAAGGAATATTCCTCCTAAAAAATTACAAGGCTTAGAAACACTGAGAGAAGAATTGAAAGTGACTATTAAAGAACTAGCAAATAGAACTCATTCTTTTAGAGAAGAAGAAAATTATCCTCAAAAATCCATATCCCATCATATCTATGCTTTAAAAGAACTGAAAGATGAATTGAAAGGAATATCAATAGGACCGAAAACAGAGTTCCTTAGAGGAAATATAGTTGGTAAAATGAAGGTATACATTTCTAGTCTGAAGAAAGAAGGTAATAAGGGTTCAATCATAATAGAAACTCAAAAGTATGTGAGGTTTATCATTTTTTTGGGAAAAATAAAGATGATTGATCTTAAGGCTTATAAATTTGTAAAAGATATCTATAGAAAAATAAAAAATAAATGGGAAAAATTCGAACCTAGCTTGACTTACGATGAAGATTATGAAGATTTACTGAATTATGCTGAGGAGCTAAAAGAAGATTTAGGAAAAGTTAAAAATTGGGTAAAAAGGGACGATGATGAAAATGAATATTTTCCATATCCATATATATTCAAGCCTCCAGGGCCTCCAGGAGATTTGGGAGCTGAAACACAGTCACAAATAAAAATACCTATTGAAAAAAAGCCAGAAAGTAAAATTTATTGCCAGTATTGTGGTAAGGAACTCATAAAAGACGAGCAATTTTCTCACAACTGTAGAAAAAAGCCTAAATAGATGGTTTATGCGTTCCACAAATATGTATATATTAAGT
>JBATUM010000254.1:0-13721 GCA_049671145.1 Promethearchaeia archaeon | reverse complement strand
CCAATATGAAACTGGACAAGATTATTTGAATAAAAATAAGAATTGTAATTATGATTATCCTGTAATTCACCTTTCTCAATTAACTGCTTATTGTATGGGCATGGATCAAGAATTAATTGGTTTACAATATCAAATAATGGGAAAAGATTATATTTTTGGGGGAGTTGAGGGAATTAAAGAAGAGGAGGCATTATAAAATTGACTATAAAAGAAGAAGATACCAAAAGTTTAGGGGAAAAAGTTGATACAGCTGAGAGTGATGAACCACATATAGGAGTGTTTGTGTGTCATTGTGGACATAATATTGCTGGAACTGTGGATGTAGCTAAAGTTGCTGAATATGCTTCAACATTACCCAATGTTGTTAAAGCAGAACATTATATGTTTATGTGTTCAAAACCCGGAGTCCAAATGGTTAAAGATTCTATTAAAGAATTAGGTGTTAATCGGACAGTTGTAGCGTCTTGTTCCAAAAATCAACATGGAAGAACATTTGCTAAAGCGATTGAAGAAATGGGGCTTAATAGGCATAAACATCAGCAAGTAAATGTACGAGAATATTGTAGCTGGGTTCATCAAAAAGAACAAGGGAAAGCAACAAATAAAGCAATAAAACTAGTTGAAGCAGGAGTTAGCAGAGCAAGAAAATTAGAAGATGTTGAAACTAGGAAAATCCCAACCACTAAAGCAGCACTGGTTATAGGTGCTGGTATCGCAGGACTTAGATCTGCATATGATATGGCGGAGTTGGGTATTCCAGTTTATTTAGTTGAAAAAAATTCGACAATTGGAGGTCATATGACACAATTAAATAAAACCTTTCCGACGTTAGAATGTCCACAATGCTCAATCTCTCCATTAACAAATGGAGTAGCGAATCATCCATTAATAGAGTTATATACTAATGCCCAAATTAAAAGTGTTGAAGGATCAATGGGAAATTTCGAAATTGAGATTGAAATTAAGCCTCGGTACGTGAAAGACAACTGTACTTCATGTGGCGAATGTTCATTACACTGTCCAGTAGAAGTACCAAGCGAATGGGATAAAGGTATGTCTATACGAAACGCAATTTATAAAGCATATCCTCAAGCAATTCCCGCAACATTCGTAAGGGACAAAAAGGCTTGCATAGAATGCAACACATGCATTAATGTATGTCCCGTTCAAGCAGTTGATTTTTCGATGGAAAGTGAGACTAAAACGGTGAAAGTTGGCTCGATTATAGTTGCTGCGGGATATAGCGAATACGACCCTACGGAAATCGAACCGTATCACTATGGACAAGAGGGATACGAAGATGTTATTACTCAATTGAAATTAGAAAGAATGTTGTCTCCAACATCTCTTACCAATTCTGAAGTATTACGACCTTCTGACGGAAAACTTCCTAAAAGCATTGTAATGATTCAATGCGTGGGTAGTCGAAACGATCAAGTTGGCAATCAGTATTGTAGTGGTGTATGTTGTAAATTTGCGATAAAAAACGCTCGAATAGTCAAAGAAATGTATCCTGATACCGATGTGACGATTTGTTATATAGACGTGCGAACTCCAGGATTAAATTTCGAAGAATTATATAAATCTGCTCAAGAAGTTGGAGTCAGATTTGTCCGAGGTAGACCTTCGGAAATTATTAAAGACACTATAAGTGGAGAGCTAAAAGTTATTGTAGAGGACACTTTAAGCATGACTCCTTTACAGTTAAAAGCTGATTTAGTTGTTTTATCTGCAGCTATGGTGCCACCCGAAGGAATTGGACCGCTTGGTTCTAAACTTAAAGTTTTACGTTCCAAGGAAGGTTTCTTAAAAGAATTTCACATAAAAATGAACCCTACATTGAGTAGTAAAGGAGGAATTTTCTTAGCGGGAGCGATTCAGGGGCCAAAAGATATTTCAGAGACCGTGGCACATGCGGGAAGTGCTGCTGCATTAGCTGCTGCACCTCTAGTTAAAGGCTATATCGAAAAGGAAATGTTGGTGCCAGTTATAGATTATAATTTATGCGTTAATTGTGGAATTTGTAAAACTATTTGCGCACCAGCAGCAATCGAGATTGATGAAAATGGAAGACCTTCTATAAACGAAATTGCGTGTAGATCGTGTGGCATGTGTATGCCAAGTTGCCCAACAAAAGCGATTCAATTGATTAATTTCACAGACGATCAAATACATGATGAAATAATCGCCGTATCAGGCGGAGGTGCCGTGTGCGAATGAATGATTGCGAAATTCCAGATGAATACATTCAAGAGAGGATTCAAAACATTGTTGTATTCATGTGTAACGAGTGTGGACAAGGCTCAGCAAACACTGCGGGTGTCGCTCGAATGTCGTACAACGCTGCAATTCGAATAATTAGAGTACAATGCACAGGTCAAGTTGGACCTATTCAGATTATGGAAGCAATAAATAACGGTGCTGACGCTGTTGCTTGCGTAGGTTGTTGTTTAGGTGCGTGTCATTTTTTTAATGGTAATATAATATCGATGCACAGAATCAAATTAATGAAAAAACTCTTTAAAGAATTAGGTTATAGCGATCAATTTGTAAACCAATATACCTCGAGAGCTGCGGAGGGTGAAACCGCTGTTGGTGATTTCGAAGATATCGTAGATCGATTAACAACTGCAATTATAGAAAAGGGGACGATAAATGATGGATGTTAAGGTGTTCCAATTTAACGGTTGTAAGAAGTGTTTCAATGAATCTTTGTTATTAAAAGAAGGGGCTAAATACAAAGTGGAATTTGTCTCTGATCCTAAAAATTGGAAAGGAGAAAAAGTTGATATTTCAATTATTACAGGGTATTTACTTCTTAGCGATTTAGAACAATTGGAAAATATAAAGAACGTTTCAAATAAAGTTATTGCTTATGGAGACTGTCCAGCCACTGGTGGAGTTTTTGCTTTAGCAAATCAAAAAGGGCACGATGTGACGCCATTAGCAAATTTAATTGAAGGTTCAAATAGTGTTCATGGATGTTTAGGCGAAATTGAAGAATTAAAATTAGCGATTGACGGAACTGAGGTTCCAAAATTAAAAAGTTTATGTCAAGTTTGCTCCAGAAAATCAACTTGTGATTATCTGGAAGAGATTTATAGACAAATTGAATTAAAAGATTCTAAAACTTGTTTTAATGACTTAGGATTTCTCTGTAGTGGCTTTACTGCTACTGAGTGTAAAGAAAAATGTATTGATTATAATACTCCTTGTAGGGGTTGTAAACCAAGTATAGATCGTTCTGGAATTCGTATGTTAGCAATGTTCGGCACTTTAGCCGGGAACATTGAAATTGCTACTGAACATTCAGTAAAGGGAGCAACTGACAAATTAGACGACGCTGACGACGATCTAACCAATAGTTTACCAGATATCGTTGGGAATTTTTTCAGATTTACACTATTTACCTCAGGGTTACCAAAAGGTAGAATTTCTTCCTCAGGAACTCTGTTAGAAGATGTTTTCATTGGTAGATTGATTGAAGAGATACCTTTGATAACAGGAATTTTAGGTGGCGCCAAATCAATATCGTTAACGCTTAAATTCATAGAACCCTACGAGGAAGCGAATCAAATAGAGGTGAGTGAGCAAACGAAAAAATACCGGAACGAACTCCTACAACTAGAAAAAGATTTACAAAATGCTATCAATAATGAAGATGCATCGAAATATAAAGAAACTACTGAGAAAATCCGATTTATTGCTGGAAATATGAACTTATCAAACATATTTTTTAGTGGGTTTAAGTCAATTATCGATCCTAACGATGACTTTAACGAATACAAAGCACATATTTTTGATGTGGTGGAAGGAACCTACAAAAATGGTGCGATCGAATATACTATCAACCCAGATGGTATTATAACAGAAATTAAAATTAATGAGGGATTATTATGAGTTTCGAACTATTAAAAAGTGAGATTATCGAAGCGGGTTTATGCCAAGGCTGTGGCTTATGTGCAGGTTACTGCAAACATATTGAAATGGAAACCCTACGACCGATTTTAAAGGATTATTGCATCCTTGAGAGGGAAGGACAAGATTGCGGGAAGTGTTATCAAAACTGCCCTCAAGTTTCTCAGAAAAGGTTTGAAGAGCTACAACCTTTAGGGATTTATTCTTTGAGAAGTAAAAACTCTGAGATTTTAGAAAGAGCGTCAAGTGGAGGGGTAGTTACAACTATTGCAAAGCATCTTCTAAAGGAAAACGACTTGTCAGAAATCATTATGGTACAAAATGTCGATGACTTACCGAGAGCAAGCAGCGTAACTGATCATGATGATGTAGTTCAAAAAGCAGGAGTTGTTTATGGGCGATCAGGGGTTTTAGAGAAATTAGTGGAGGTTACCGGAGAAAATTTAGAACCTTTAGGCATCGTAGGAGTTCCATGTGAGATAAGAGGAGCGGCTGAGATGGGATTAGAAATGAACCGAGAAATCCTTAAAATAGGGTTATTTTGCAATTCAAGTATCAGATCGGAAGAAACCGATAGAGGATTAGTGTGCTCACCATGTTGTAACGGATGTCCTTCAGGAGTTAATGCACAAGGCTACATATCACTAATTCGTGAGGGAAAATATTTAGACGCAGTAGAATTAATCCGTAAAGACAATCCATTACCTTCTATTTGTGGAAGAATTTGTACGCATGAATGCGAGCACGGATGTACATTGATCGGCTCAGATCATCCAGTAGCGATTAGAGAACTAAAAAAATTCATAACAGAGTACGAAATTGAACAAGGAAAACAAAAAAAAGCTAAAACGAAGAAGAAACTTGATAAAAAAGTGGCTATTATCGGTTCTGGACCAGCAGGTTTGACAGCAGGATATTATTTATCTCTTAAAGGTTATTCTCCAACGATTTTTGAAAAAACTGATCAAACAGGTGGAATGCTTCGATTCGGAGTGCCTCAATTCCGATTGCCTACCTATGTATTAGATTACGATGTAGAGACGATAAAGAATGCTGGCGTAGAAATTGTATTCAACAAACCCTTGGGTCCAGATATGACTATTGAAGACTTAAAAAACGATGGATTTGAAGCCATTTTTATCGCGACAGGCCAATATAAACCAAGAACTTTACACTTAGAGGGAGAAGAACTTCCTTATGTACATGTTGCTATTAATTTTCTTATTGACAGAAAATATCGCGATTGGAAGAAGCAGCAAGAGTTTAAAGGTAAAACTATAGGAATAATAGGGGGTGGAGCGGTAGCCGTTGATGTTGCACAGACAGCTCTAAGGTTAGGCGCAGAAAAAATCCATCTTGTTGACATCATGACTGAAAAAGATCTTGAACTCGTACTTCGAGAAATTCCTGAAGAAGAATTAAAATTCATGGAATATCATTTTGAAACTTCCGTATCAAAAATTTCTAGAGGAGAAGGGGAGGGTTTAGTATTAAATAGTTATAAAATTCAATGGGGTAAAGCAGATAATACAGGTAAACGTCCAATTAATAAAATTGAGGGTTCTAATTATGAAATCAATGCAGACGCTATAGTTATCGCTGTGGGTCAAGCCGTTGATTTTAATTTAATAGATATCGCCACTGATAATAAACTCAAAAAAGAACGGAATAAAATTGAGATTAATCCAATAACTTTTGAAACTAATATTCCAGGAGTTTTTGCGGGTGGAGATACAATTACCAACTCAAAAGCCGTTGCGATTGCTGCAATCGCTCACGGCAAAGAAGCAGCTATTTCAATAGATCGATATTTAAATGGAGAAGACCTATCAGCGGGTCGTATTCAGCAAAAGAGAATGTTTTTTGAGGGAATTACAAGATCTCCAAAAGACTATTCATTAAAACCAGAATCTTTAGAAGAAGCTACTGAAGACATCCAATGGAATTTTGAGGAGATTGATGCTATGTTTAACGAAGAAATGGCCCTTGCTGAGGCTCGACGATGTTTAAGCTGCAATCATTACTGCTCACATTGCCAAGATTTTCCTGCAATCTATTCGGACTTTACAGCTGGAGAGGTTGGTTCCAAACCAGGCTTCACAACCGTCGTAGCTTGGACAGAAAGAGGTAAAGAAATCATTGAAAAAGCTATAGACCAAGGATTATTTGAAAAAGGAAGCGTTAACGAGGACGAATTAAAGAAAGCAATCAATCTTAAATCAAAACGAGAACTGGAAGTTTTAGAAAAAACTCCAAGACAACAAGTTTTAGACTACATATCCCTTCAAGGTCCAACCACAATTAGCAATATGTCTGAAAACTTAAGTTTAGAAACTAAAAAAGTTCGCTACGAAGCTTTACGATTGGTTCAATTGAATCAAATTGAGATGAATGTTGAACCGGGCTTAGATGAACCAATGTTTTCACCCATGTGTGAAGATTAACAAATTAATATAAAATATTAAAAAATAAAGAGGTAACAATTATGAAATTCGACCAAGAATTAAACGTGTGCGGCTTAGTCTGTCCCGTACCTGCGTTGAAAACCAAGAAACAACTCATGAAGATGCGACCAGGTACAATATTGAAAGTAGTAACAGACTATAAACCGGCATCTGAATCAGTTCCACGTGATTTAGCAAAAACTAAGCACAAACACTTAGGAACGGATTTTCTCGACGATGAAGAGCTATGGCACATATATTTTGAAGCAGTTAAATAAATTTTCTTAAATTGTAAAAATATTCTTCTTTTTTACTTCTTATCTAATTTTTTTTTATTTCATAAAAAATATAGAAAAATAGACCATTTTCTGAATTTTTTCTTAATTAACAACAATATTTAATAAACAGTCATTTTATTAGATATATTTGATATAATTTTAATTAGAAAAAGGTAATATGAAAATTTATGAGTAAAAATGCATTTTCCCACCGTTTATTCCAATTTCGTCTAGTAGAAAAGAAAAAACTACTCTTATCCTTACTTATTACATCTACAGTTATGATTTTAGAAATAATTGGGGGTTTAATGACTAACAGCATCGCTTTACTCAGTGATGCTGGTCATATGTTTACTCATTCTTTTGCGATTGGAATAAGTTTATTAGCTATTTTTATAGCGAGAAAACCACCTTGTCACCATAAAACATTTGGTCTCTTTCGCGCAGAAGTCTTAGCAGCATTTATTAATGGTCTTTTTCTTTTACCAATCGTTGGAATAATGGTGTATGAGGCAATTCTTAGATTTATTAATCCTGAAGAAGTTTTTGGATTTTATATGTTCATTATTGCTTTGATTGGCTTAAGCGTTAACATAACAAGTGTTATTATCTTGCGAGGAAGTCAAGATAAAAATCTGAATGTAAAAAGTGTATTTTACCACATGATTGCTGATGCAGCATCATCGATAGGGATTGTTATTGCTTCAATTATAATTTATTATACTGGATTAAATATACTTGACCCTCTGGTTAGTTTAGGAATATCTGTTCTTATTCTTTACTGGGCTTGGAGTGTTTTAAGGGAATCAACAAGAATTTTGTTAGAAATGACTCCAAAAGGAATGAATATCGATATTATTAGTGAAGAATTAAAAGAAAATTTTCAAGAGATTATTGACCTATATAACGTTCATTTATGGACTATTACTCCAGATATGTTAGTTTTTTCGGCGTATATAAAAGTAAATGATAAAGATCTGAATAATAATCAAGGAGCTTTAGTTTCCAAGATCAATACTTATTTGAGCAGTAAATATAATGTTATCGAATCGACTTTACAATTAGTCTCTATTGATGACCCCGAATTTTGCGAGGTTTAAAATGAGTTAATAATAACTATTATTCCTACTATTATAAAAATTAAGACGGATATCAACTTTAAATAAAATTTTGGAACTTTTCTCGCAATCGCGGCACCTATTAAAATACCCATCCATGCTACAGTTATTAGAGCAAGAAATGAACCAATCCACACTTCAATTGGTAAACCATAGAGTGAAGCAAGTGAAATTGTTAAAATTTGGGTTTTATCTCCTAATTCCATGAGAAAGATAAAACCAAAACCTGCTAAATAAGGATTTTTTTTTAATCGAGTAAATTTTGATTTTGCAATTTCTTCTGAATTTTCATTAGATTCTGTTTTAATTTCAACTAAAACTTTACTTTTTCTGGTTAAATAAAGTTCTTTAAGAGAAAGTGTCTCAAAAAGCCCAATAATTATAAATACTACTCCTGATGCTATAGATATAAGGAATAACGGAATCAATTCAGTTATAATTGCCCCAAAAAAAACACCAATAGTTACTATTAATGCAAATCCGATTGTAGCCCCTATACCAACTTTATAGAATTTATCATATTCTAAAGCAAGATTAAATACTATTAACTGAGTTTTATCCCCCAATTCTCCAATAAATAAAATTCCATAGGTTATTAGAATTATAAAAAAATCCATGTACTTCTAAATTAAAGAAAATTGATAAAATTTTTGATTTATTAAAATAATTAATAATAATCATATTAATCCTTTTATAAACATGTACATTTGCTAGAATATATTACTTCTATTAAATCATTAAAAATAGAATTTTAAATAATAAGTTTTTACAGAAACACGATAAAGTTTTTGCCTTATAACTAAAAAAATTCTTATATTAGATAAGCCTAAAATTTTTATTATTTATTTATATTTAATTCTTAGTAAACTAGATAAAAAATTTGATAATTGTATGATATTTTCAATTATAGATCTGGCAGTCCCGATATTTCTAGCATTTAGAGAAGGTTTAGAAGCAGTTTTAGTTATTGTAATAATAATTTTGTACCTGAAAAATTCAAAACAGAACTATTATTATAAATACGTTTTTTTCGGTGGTTTATTGGCTATTATCATGAGTGTCTTATTTGCCATATTATTCAATAGCTTTTTTGGAGGCTTTAGTGGAATTCTAGAAGAAATTTTTGAAGGTTTAACGTTTATTATTTCAGGAATTTTTATTATAACTTTGATCTTATGGATGAGTAAAGAAGGTCCTAAATTAAAGGAAAGCATTGAAAATAGAATTGAACAATCAATTGAAACGCAAAAGGTTTTTTCAATTACGATTCTAACTTTTGTTATAATTATAAGAGAAGGAATTGAATTAGTATTTCTTTTAACTGGAGCAACTTCAGTTGGTTCCCTGAATCAAATAGATGTAATTATTGGTTCTTTGATTGGATTGTCAGTTTCTGCTTTAATTGGTATTTTAACTTTCTATGGGATTAAATCCATCAATTTAACTAAGTTCTTTAAAATAACAAACATTATTCTAATTTTATTTGCTGCGGGCTTAATAACATATGGCATTCATGAATTAATAGAAGCAGGGATCATAAATCCAATAATAGAAGAAGTCTGGAATATAAAATCGATTTTACCTGAGAGTTTTCCTGATGGTAATCCAGCAACACCAGAATTCCTTGAAATTATTGGTTCATTATTAAAAACTCTATTTGGATATAATGCCAATCCTTCGCTATTAGAAGTTATTATATATCCACTTTTGGTCTCTTTGATTGGGATAATTTCTTTATTCTTATGGAAAAAAAATAGTCTGCCTTTGAATGAAAAAAAGCTTGAGAGAAACTTAGAAATAAAAAAAGTTTCATTCTAAATTCAAAATTAATTTAAAAAAAAAAGAGTAAGATTTTATTTTTTTATTTTCCTGTAAAAGATTATAGATACAAACCCGATAACCAGAAACATTGTACTTATCAATATATATAAATCATATCCGGGAATTCCATCCTCTACTGCAGCAGATACTAGTCGATATTCAAAAATTACTGTGCTTTCATCATTTAATAGCTGAACAGTTTTGTAAACACAAAGAATTTCATCATATATACATTTCAATTGATAATCTTCAATATCCGTACCATTTTGAGTAACAGTCAACCCAGACAACTCAGTCCCAGGAGCATATGAACGTCCTACTAAATAGTAATAAGCAGGATATGGTACGGTCCACATCCAACTGCCCCAAGATCCATCTTCGGGATCACAAAATAAACCTAATGAAAAAGTCAGATTAGGTTCCACACTGTAACCAGTAGTTGTCCAATACCACCAATCATAATAGACATACCAAAGATTCCCACTTAAAGTGATTTCAGTAATTTTTCTTTTCATTTTATCACCAATTTGATCACAATCTGGTCCATGTGGCAATATGGATTGTATATCACTGTCCCAATTAACTCCTAGCACATTTTCTAATTCAACAGCATCTAGTTTGGTCACTTCCCACTCAAATTCAGTTCCAACTGGAAATATAAATTCTTGTAGAATAACCTCAAAAATGGTAGTACCTACCGAGTTTTTAATTTGGAAGAGGTCTGTAACACCAAGATCTTCATCATAAGTCCATTTAGCTTCATATAATTCAACATCAGTATTTGATTGGATTACTACATTTCCTGAAGCACTATATCCCACAGGATATGAAAGCTCCTCTAAGTATGTTACCACGGGTGTAGGAATCATGAATAGACTATAATGATAACTAAGTCCAGTTGGATCCATAGGTAAATTATACCAAACATCATCTCTATCCGGACTGACACCGTGTAAAAGTTCCTTATCCTTCCAATTCCATCCATCCACATAAAATCGATACCAATCAGGAGTAGGGTGATTTAAAACAGTATCTATTTCGAATTTTGATTTATTACCCGTCTCAGATGGAGCATTTAATGCCCACCAGCAATAAGCATTTAAATCTGAATCCCAATTCACTCCAAATACATTTTCTAATTCTACTGCATTTAATTCGGTTACAATCCAGTTATAAGTTTCAGCTAACTGAACTTTTAACTCAAATCCCCATAATTCGAAAATAATAGTATCAGCATCGTTTTTAATCACAAAATTCTTGACTACACCAGTATTTTCATCATAAATCCAATTTACTTCATAATCTTCTACATCTGTTCCAGTGTAATTAATAATATTGTCATGGAAGGAGTATCCTGGATTATATGACACATTTGAAATAAATATATCTACGGGATTTGCCATTATCCACACACTTGGATTCCAAAGGTCTCCCGTGGGGTTCATAGGTAAACTATACGCTAAATCGTCAGTAGTTGGAGTAAGTCCAAAGGCAATAACTTTATCAATCCACCCCCATCCATCAATAGTAAATTGCCACCAATCAGTAAAAGAAGGATGGTCGGTAATATTAACAATTGCAAATTTGGACTTCTCACCGACAGCACTCGGCGCTACATCCCCGCACCACCACATATAATCCCCAACATCACTTGCCCAATCCCCACCGAGCACACTATTTAATTCAGTAGTATCTAATTCGGTACACACAAATTCAAAATAATCATCCATTTCAAATCCAAGAGTATAATCACCCACTGCACTGGTTTTAGGTGAATGTGATTCTACTCCTTGAAATATCGCATTAGTTATAAAAAGGTTTAAGACTACCACATATATTATCCACTTTTTTGATTTCATAAAAAGCCCTGTTTTATTTTATATTATTGAATTTCTACTAAAAGGTAAATAAATATTAAATCTTCAAACATCTATATAAATATTTATATGGATATTTTTCATGGTGCAAATTTATTCTTAAATAAAGAAATATCACTGATTAGTACAAAGGGTTTAACGAAATTAAAAAAAAAAAAATTTAAAAAAATAATTTTATCTTGTACTTCTTGGATAATCTTGGAATCCCTCATATAAAAACAATTACACCCTCATTTTATTTCAAATAAAATACATTAAACAATAAGAAAAATATGAATTTAAATCTAGATAATTATAATTGAGACTTTCTACATAGTACTAGTCTAGAGCTTTATAAATTAATTCGGTCAAATCTGCCATTTGAATATTGGAATTAAGAGCTTCTATTGCATCAGATAAATTTCTATAGCAAAAAGGACAGATACTGACAAGATAATCAGCTCCAGTCTCCTCTGCTTCTCTTATTCTACTTTTAGCTATTTCTAAAGCTAGATCCGGGAATCCCTTCTTTACACCACCACCAGCACCACAGCACTTTGTATTTTCTTTAATCGTTTTCATTTCAATTAAATTCGTGATCTTTCTTAATAGTTCTCGGGGTTCCTCATAAAGCGGTGTATCACCAGCATTTCTTCCAGTATGACATGGATCGTGGTAGGTGACACTAATGCCTAAATTTTTCATTTCAATTTCATTTTCTTTTAAAAAATTTCTAATAAATTCCACTGTATGTAATACCTCAACGCCTAGATCTTCAAGAAAGTCAGCATAATCAACTTTTAATGTTCTAAAACAGCCAGCACAACTCGTGATGATTAGTTTTATTCCACTTTTTTTGAATAATTCATAATTTTTTGTTGCTACTGAATTGAACGCTTCCCTATTTCCTGTCCTTAAGGCTACACTTCCGCAACAAACTTCTTGTTCTCCGTATAATGCAAAATCAATTTTAAGTTTATTTAGAATTTTAGCTGTGTTTGTTGCTACAGACTGAATTTCTGGAGTTAAAGCAGCAGTGCACCCAACAAAAAATAAAACATCTGCCTTTTCAGAATACGCATCCTTAATTTTAAATTCTAATTTGCTAATCCATTCGTTTTTTTGTTTATTATCACGTTCATAGGGATTTAACAACTCCACCATAGCTTTAGTCATTGGAATATGTGCTTCTAATCCACAACCAGCATCAACTAATTCTGCTCGAAGAGCCTCATACATCAGAGCATTATCCATCTCATAAGCGCATGCTTCTGCGCAAGCATTACAAGTAGGACATTGATAAATGACTTCTGCCATATCCCTGCTTAAATTCAATTTACCTTGCCAAAGTGATCGTATAATTTGCATTTTTCCTCTTCCAAAAAATGCTTCAAAACCAGAGGTATGATCTCTGGCTACACATACACCCCATTTTGCTGGATTTGCAGTGTAATCAGTAGCTTCTCTACAATCACCACAGCTTATGCACTGAAGGAGAAGGTTTCCAAATTTACTTAAATGTTTAAACTTTGCCTCAGGATTGAATTCAGTAATTAATTACCCACCTATTTATCATTTTTGATTATATATTTTGTGATATCGTCATTAAAACTATACATATGGAATTTGTTTGGGCTTAATAAAAAATTAGGATCCACTGTTTTTTTCATATCTTTAAAAAATTGTACAAATTCGGGAGTATATGCATCAGCTTCTACTATAGATTGGGAAATTGCCTCCCCAAGCCAATAATGAACTCCACCATACCGAACTTGATTTCTTAACTTTTTGTGCCACATCTTCATAGAAATTTGACGTTGATCATCTACATTATCAGCATTAAATCCTCCTACAATTACACAATGACCATTAGGCATAAGAAATATAACTGTAGCAAATAAAGAGATACTCTGTGATGGAAACTCACCTTTATTTTGAATGTCAAATTCATTACTCAGTTGTGCTGCTTTAGGAATTTCTGAGATAGGTATCTTATGACATGTTGTACAAGAAATTTTAGGTGGTACAATTGAGATATATTTATTAAAATAATTGTATGCATATTGTAAGCTGAACTTCCAATCCTTTGATAGAGGTGCATCTAAGTCCATTTCTTGGTATTCAAACGGTCTAGTATCATTTTCCATTATTTCAGAAACTTTTTTCAGATGTATATCCAAGATATGTTCATCCATTGCTTCAACCAAGATTGAAAAAACAGGTCCTTTTAATCTTGGTCTTTTAGCAGGTTTATTCTCAACCATCATAGACAAGATTTGTAATAAG
>JBATUM010000253.1:0-12418 GCA_049671145.1 Promethearchaeia archaeon | reverse complement strand
GTAAAAAATATAAATCGAGAAAACAAAATAATATTTAATTTTAATATTTTTAACATTTATGGGGTGAAAATAATAGAGAATGAAGTGACCTTAAAGGATCAAATGAAGAAGTTCTTAATAAAAGGGCTTTACGGTTTTAATACGATTATTTTGGTTGGAATGGGTAGACGTTTAGGTATCTTTGATTATCTATTTAAAAAATCTCAAACATTACCTGATTCTGGAAAAATTAGTTCGATAACATTTATTCCAGATGAACTCTCCGAAAATCTAAATTTAGATTCAAAATGGCTAGATGGTTATATTCATTTAGCACTCGAATGTGGATTATTTGAGATTGAAAATCTTAGTGAAAAACGAATTAAAACAGCTCCACATGTATTTGATTTATTAATTAACCGTAATCATATGTTTTATATCGGAGATACTATTGGAGGGTTTTATTACATAGCTCCAGATCAAGAAGAATTATTAGAAGCTTTTAAAAAACAAGGGTCCTTTAATTATTTTGATTGGATGATGGAAGCACCAGAAGAAGTTTTGAAGGATACCCATAGAATGGGATCTAGATTTGGTACTTTAATTGAAAGATTGTTTTCAAAACGTTTTAAAGAGTTTAGTAGATCCTTACGTAAAGAAGGTTCTATTCTTGATGTAGGATGCGGGTGTGGTTATACTCTTGAAGTATGGGCTAAAAAATATAAAAAAACAAAATTTGTAGGAATTGATATTCACCCAAGAGTAATTAAAATAGCCAAGGAGTTAGTTAGCCAAAATAAATGGGATGACCGAATTGATGTTCTTGAAACTTCAGTTAAGGATTATGCAAAAGATCATAAAAGTAAGTTTGATTTGATATTAATGAATCAAGTTCTGCATGAAATGAATCCCGATGAAAATTATAGGAGAGAAGTTTTTATGGATCTGCATTCCCTCTTAAAGGACGATGGCTTACTCTTAGTTGGAGAAAGTATGATCCCAGATACATTTGATCCAAAAAAAGAATTTCTTCTTTTCGACTTAACTCATAAGTTTTTTGAGGCAGGAATAGCACACTTTTACAATGAAAAAAGTTTTAAGAAATTTATTGATTCTACTCCTTTTAAGAACGTCGAATTCATAAAAGAAGGGGGAGAATATTTCTGGGCAGTTAGAAAGTAATTAGATTAAGTTTTTATTTTGTTTAATTAATCTGGTTATAGATAAAATAATTAGAAATCACTATGCAACTAAAAAAAGAAAGTTTACTGGAAGAAGCACAATGCGAAGAGCAAAATTACCAATGGGAAAAAGCTGCAGGATTATATGAACAAATTGCCAAATCACTTTTAGAGAATAACTTGCTAGAAGAGGCTGCCAAAGTTTATAATAAACTAGGGGATATATGCATTCGAGCTGTTTTAGCATCAGAAACTAAAGAGGATTATTTAAATTGGGATGAAAAAGCTGTTAAAGCTTTTCTTAAGGCGGAGGATCTTTTTAACCAGATCAATATTAATCTCTTAAGTACGGAATGTAAAGCCAAAGCTCTTAATGCTATGAGTTATGTAATTACTTCAGTTGAAGAAGCGAGAAAAAATTTAAAAAAATCAGTTGATATTTTTTTAGAACTTAAAGAAAAATATTTAAAAGCAAATGATAAGAAAAACTGTGTAAAATTATCAATCCTGGCAATAGAATGCATAATTTCTTTTATGGTACTATGTAAAGATCCTTCTGAATTAGCCTTTTATAGCCAGATGGCTCGCAATTTAATAGAAAAGTCTTGGATACTTTTAAAAGAAAATGATACAATCAAAATTAGAGAAAGGTTATTGTGGGGTGAAAGTATGTTAATTAATTATAATCGGTGGGCGGAACTTACTTATGGAGATGAAAAGCAAAAGGAAATCCTAAAGAGATTTTTAAAGAGATGTGAAGAAACATTACAGTTAGCAGAGAATTGTGATGATTATATTATTCTTGGAAGTATTTATGGTGCATTTGGTTTTCAAAATTGTATATTTGGAGGATTATTAGTTGAAGAACAGAAGGAGCGAGTAAAACTTGCTGAAAAAGGGTTTGAGTTATTAGAAAAAAGTATCACATTCTTTAGAAAATCAAGACATGTTCTTGGAGCTATATGGAGCCGATATGCTTTAGATTATCAAGCTGCTGGTTTTGGCAGATATGAATATTTACAGAAAAGAATTCTAAATGATGTGCATGAAGTTCAAAAATTAGATAAAATTTTCGATAATCTCTATACTGGGCTTTATTGTTTAATGGATTTTATACCTATAAGTTATTATAATAATTTTACAAGTAGAAGTTTTTTAAGGGCGGATACAAGGAAATCTTATGCAAAAATAGGGATTCAATACACTAATGAAACTTTAAAGAGACTCGCGTTTGGACCTTATATAACCTTTGCGTATCAGGTTTTAACTCTTTTATATTCACAGTTAGTCAATCTTGCCACAGAAGGTGATCCTCGAGAAGAATATATTAAAAAGATGTTAGATTACGCAAAAGCAGCAGAAAATATCGCTAAAGACTATAAAGGAGGAAATGTTAGATCGGCTGGCTTAACTTCCATTTATAGAGCATATAAAACTATAGCTGATATTACTAAAGATAAAAAAGAAAAAAAACTAAATCTATTAACTGCAATAGAGGCTGCAAAGAAAAATATTAATTATTCAATAGAATCTTATAGACTATACTTAGCCTCTCAAATACGTTTAGGGCAGCTTTATGAGGAATTAGGAATTCTAACAACAGAAGAAAAACCCTTAATGGAAGCAAGAGAATTATTCCTCCGTGTAATTGATGATAGTTCTGAAAAAGGTTATGAATATTATTCAGCAACTTGCTATGAGTTTATTGCCCGTTTAGAAGATCGTCTTGGAAATCACATGACTTCTGCAGAATACTATGAAAAAGCGCGTGATGCTCATGCTAAATCATTACTAGCAATTGAATATAAACCATTAAAAGACAGGGTTAATGAGAAGATTAAATATGCTAAAGCATGGAATTTGATTGAGAAAGCTAAGGCGTATCATAAAAGGGAACAGCATTTAAATGCCAAAGAAAGTTATGAAGAAGCATCTGAGATCTTAAAAGCACTACCTAGTTTTAATTATGAAGCAGTTTATTATGGCGCCTGGATAGCTTTAGAAGAAGCTGAAGATCTTAGTAAGCAGGAAAAATATGATCAAGCTATAAGGAGCTATGAGAAAACTAGAGAACATTTTGAGAATGCTGTCTTTAGTATTAGATTTATTAGGAAAAATGTTAGAAGGTCAAAAGAATTAAAAAAGCTTGAGAAAGTAGCTAAAATAAGGATGAATCATTGTTCTGCCAGAATAAATCTTGATGAGGCAAGAATTTTAGGAAAAAAGGGAGATCACATTGCTGCTGCTGAAAAATTTAACAATGCAGCATCTCAATTCAGAGATATTTGTGTATTATATAAAATTAAAAGAGAGCGAGCAGAATTAGAGGCAATATATTATCTCTGTAGAGCTTGGGAATGCATGGAATTAGCTGAAAACTATGAGGATCCAGAAAAATTCGCAGAAGCAGCAAAATTATTTGCAGAAGCTAGCGATTTCTTTACAGAAAGTAAATTGAAATTCCTAGCTCAGGGTAATTCAAATTTTTGTTTAGCTCTAGAAGAGGGATGTAAATTTGATCAATCCCATGATATAGAAATTAAAACATTATTGTATCCAAACGTTAAATCAATTCTTAGAAAAGCAGCAGATTTATATGAAAAGGGTGGTTTTAAAAATGGTGCAGACTGGGCACTTGCAACATCGATCTATTTCGATGCAGCATGGTACTTAATTCAAGCCGATGATGAATTAGATATAAATAAAAAACAGGAGTTTTTAAGTTTTGGATCAAATTATTTGAAGTCAGCAGCAGAACTATTTCGTAAAGCTGGATATGAAGACAAAGAAAGAGAAGTTTTAGACAGATTTAAAAGAGTAGTTAAGGAGGAAAAAATACTTTTTTCCGCCTTAAACACAATTAATGAACCCTCTGTTTCAAGAAGTATTGAAGGGATAGTTACACCATCATGTCCGATAGAAACAAGCCAATCACCACGGATAGGTGAAATTCAACAATTTTCTGAAGAAGTGAGTAAATTCTTAGAAATAGATAGTAAGATAAAAAAATATAAAATAGAATATAAGGACTTGTTAAAAGATTATCCCAAATCCCCAAGGAACCAGTGTAGAGTTGGTATTGCTCAAATTGGTATTTCCAATTCGGGCGATATAATGAATGAGTTTTACGAAGAAAAACCTAAGGGGCTTCTAACACTTAAAGAAGAGAAAGTTAATGACGTTGGATCAAAAGTTAAGGAAATGATTGAAAAGGCTCATCAAGAAAGCGTAGATATTTTACTTTTTCCAGAAATGACAGTAGATCTCAAATATAAGCAATTTTTAGAGGATATATCAAATCTTACTAAGAGATATGAAATGTATATTATCCCTGGATCTTATCACAATATTGAAGCAAAAAGTAATGTTAGTTTAGTTATAGGTCCTGAAGGAATTCTCTGGCAACAGGAAAAACATATACCTGCAATAATTAGCCTAGAGAGAGGTAGATTTAAAGAAGGAATAGATATAACTACTTTACCGCATAAAACAATAGTGTGTAATACAGAATATGGAAGAATAGCTATTGCAACTTGTCGAGATTTTCTTGATATGGATTTAAGAGTTGAGCTAAAAAACTTTGAGCCCCCAGTTGATATAATTTTAAATCCAGCCTTTACACCAGTTACTGCGGATTTCAAAGCAGTTCATTTTGATGCTCGTAGATCAATTTATGCTTATACTTTCTTTGCTAATATTGCCGATTATGGAGATTCTCTTATATATACACCAGAAAAGGAACGTGTTGAAAGAAATGTCCCTCCCAGTAAAGAAGGTTTAATTTTTAAAGATGTGGATCTCTTTAGACTTCGTTCTGAACGGAAAAAATGGGAGAAAAAACAGAAAAAAGAAAAGGGTTTCATCCAAAGTACAAGATCATAACTTTTTTCCAAATCTAATTTTATAATTATTTTACGTAAAATGTTTTAAACTGGAGCGTCTATTATTAATTATTCTTAGAGCTAAGAAATTCAAAATCGAAAAACCAATACAGCTAATTTAGTATTAATAAAAAGTTGAGGATGGTAGGAATCACTCAAAGTGAATTACTAAGTAAAGCAAAAGCAGAGGAAAAGAATTATAATTGGCTTAAGGCTGCAAACTTATATGAACAAGTTGCAAATGCATTTTTAGATGAACAATCATTGGAAAAAACCGCGAAATATTACAAGAAATTGGGTCATGCTTATGTAAAGGCATCGCATACTGCTGATACATCAGAAGGATTTAGAAATATGAACAACCTTGCAATTAAAGCATATAAGAATGCGTTAAATTTTTTTAACCAGATTAAAAAGAATCCAGAGGATTTAGAATGTGAAGCAGAACTATTCAGCATCAAAGGAGTACTTGCTAATTCTGCTTTGGAAGGAAAGATAAACTTTAAAAAATCTTATGAGTTATTTGTTAAATCAAGTGAGATCTATAGAAATAATGATGATCAAGAAAGTACAGCAAGAACTTTAAGCAGTGCTACAGAATCACTTTTTCGACTAGTATTTTGTAGTCCTGAGCAAGAGGAAATCGAAAATTATATTCAAAAAGGTTTAAAAATAGGTCAAGAAGCTTGGGTTCTTGCTAAAAAAGGTAATTATTATGATATACTTGCTGAATCATTATATTCTATAGGACACTTGACTTTTCTTTATTGTTTTGTTATACCTTTTAAATGGGACGATGATTTTAGAAAGTATTTTAATAAATACAAATCAATAGGAGATATTAGTTTAAAGCTTATTCAAGAATGTACCGCTCCAGATGTGATAGCAAAAGTCAATTTATTTACAGGAACAGTCTATACCAGTTTTGCTATTCAAATTATTGAAGACTCAATCAAACAGAAAGAATATGGAGATAAGGGCATTGTGTTAATGGAAATTGGACTAAATTACATGAAAAAAATCAAAGATAAAAGAGATATAATATATAGTATATATTTTTTAAACTATTTAGCAACTTCTTTAAGAAGATTTAATTATGTACAAAAAAGAATATGGCAAGATGTGCATACTCTTTTAGAATTGGGGGAAGTGTATAAAGGATTATTAATTGAGCCTTATTTCCTTAGAACCATTTTCCCTGCTTTTTATTATACGAATCTTTCTCAAAGAAGTTTTATTAAACCTGATCAACAAAAAAAGTATGCTAAGTTAGCTATTCAATACTCCAAAGAATCTTTAGAAGTTTTTTCTTTCTTACCTATGTTAACTTGGTCATACCAAGCATTAACATGGTCTTATTCAAAATTAGCATATCTTACAAATGTACAGGATGAGCAAAATAAATATATAGATAAAATGACTAGTTATGCTAAAAAGGCAGAGAATCTAGCTAAAAATTATAAAGGAGGGTTTTCTGTAGCAGCAGGATACTCCTCTTTATTTAAAGCCTATAAGACTCAGGCAGATTTATCAAAAAAAGCTGTAAAAAAAATAGAATTGCTTAAATTAGCAATTGAAGCTCATAAGAATTACCTTGGAAATGAAGTTGAATCTCCCACAGGAACAATCGCAGCGCAAATACGCTTAGGATTATTATACCAAGAACTCGGCATTCTAACTCAGCAAACTGAAACATTTGAACGAGCTAGAGATGCATTTCTATTGGTTGAACAGGAAAGTAAGAAGAGGAAATTCTTTTATTATACTGCCACTGCTTATGAATATCTTGCTCATATAGAAGACCGAATTGGAAATTATTCTGACTCTGCAAATTATTATGAAAAAGCACGAGAAATTTATCAGAATTTACTTGATTCTGTAGAACAAAAAGCTCTAAGAAAAAATATTATAGAAAAAGTTGAATATTCAACAGCTTGGAATTTAGTAGAGAAGGCTAAGTCATTCCATAGGAATGAAGAACATCTAATGGCAAAAGAAAGTTATCAAAAAGCGAGTGAAATCCAAAATAAAATTCTAAAGTTCAATTTTGAATCACACTACTATGAAGCATGGGCATTATTGGAAGAAGCGGAACATTTCAGCAAGCAAGAAAAGCAAAGGGAGACAATTAATAAGTATAAAGAAAGCCAAAATGCTTTTGAAAACACTATAGATATCCTAGTTGAAAAATCAAAATCTTCGAAATTAAGAGAAGTTAAAGAGAGAATAGAGAAACTTGAGAAAGTTGCTAAATTAAGAATAATTTATTGCTCCGCAAAGATAAATCTGGAGGAAGGAAGGATTTTGGGAAAACAGGGCAAGCATTTTAAAGCTTCTGAACATTTTGGAAAAGCTGCTTCTCAATTTAGGAATGTATGTACGCGATATAAAATAGAAAAAGAAAGAAAAGATCTTGAAGCAATATATTATCTTTGTAGAGCTTGGGAAAATATGGAACTTGCTGAGAATTATTTGGAGCCAGAAAGATATGCAGAGGCCGCAGATCTTTTCTTGGAGGCAAGTCAGCTCTTTCAAGATAGCAAAATGAAATTATTGGCATCAGGAAATTCTGCCTTCTGTAATGCCTTAAAATTAGGATGTAAATTTGATGAGTGTTATGACTCAGAAACTAAAGGGAAATTGTATCCAAACATTAAAGCAATGCTAAGAGGAGCTGCAAATTCTTATGAGAAGGGAGGCTTTAAAAATGGTGCAGATTGGGCCATAGCTACTTCTACTTATTTTGATGGTATATGGCATGTAATTAAAGCAGATGAAGAGCTGGATCTAGAAGAGAAAGAAAGACTTCTCAAATTAGGAGAGCAAATTCTAAAATCAACAGCAGATCTTTTCGGTAAAGCAGGTTATGAAGATAAACAAAATGAAGTATTGAATCGTATTGAATTGATTAAAAAAGAAGAAAAGATTTTATTTTCTGCTTTAAATTCGATTAAAAAGCCTGAGATCTCTGTAAGTACAACCGGTATTATTGCTCCAGCTTGCCCTATAGAAATTAGTCAATCTCCTAGATTAAGTGAAGTCCATCAAATTACGGAAAATATAATAAGAAGATATATAGAAGAAAAAACTGAAAAGAAAAAATATGAAATTATATATACAGATTTTCTTAAACAAGACTTAAAAACCCAAAAAAGTCAATTTAGAATAGGAATTGCTCAAATTGGCTTATCAAAAACTGGTGATATTATAACTGATTTTTTTGAAGAGAAATCCTCTGGTCTGTTGGGATTTAAAAAGGAAAAAATAAAAAGCGTGATAAGTAAAGTTAAAGAAATGGTTGATAATGCTAGTAACCATAAAATTAATATTCTAATTTTTCCAGAAATGACTATAGATTTAAACTATAGAGAACTTTTAGAAGAGATATCAAACCTCACCAAGAAATATAACATGTATATCATTCCAGGTTCTTATCACAATCAAGAAACAAAACAAAATATAAGTATGGTTATCTCTCCTGAAAGAGTTCTATGGAAACAAGAAAAACATATTCCCGCTATAATTCATTTTAAAGATAAAAAGTTTAAAGAAGCTATTGAAACCACCTCAAAACCTCGAAAAATTTTAGTCTGTAATACTGAATATGGAAGAATTGCCATCGCTATATGTCGAGACTTTCTAGATATGGATTTACGAGTCGAATTAAAAAATTTTGAACCTCCTGTAGACATTGTTATAAATCCCGCATTTACTCCCGTCACAGTTGATTTTAAAGCAGCACATTTTGATGCACGTAGATCGATTTATGCTTATTGCTTTTTTGCCAATGTTGCTGAATTTGGTGAGTCACTTATCTACACGCCAGAAAAAGATCGCACTGAAAGAAGCATTCCAGTAAAAGAAGAAGGTCTGATATATAAAGACGTTAATTTATTTAAATTGCGTTCAGAACGGAAAAAATGGGAAAAAGAGCAGAATAAAGAAAGGCAATTTATCCAAAGCACGAGATAGTCCAATTTCCCTATAAAAGTTCAATTTATTCAAACTACAAGATAACGTATTTTTTCATGCTAAATTTTAATAATACAAAAAAATAATTATTGAATTAGTGAAATCAATAGGTTTTGAAGAAAATCTTAAGCATGATTATCAAGAGTAAGCAAGAAGAAACTTTAATTAAAGAGGCGAAAATTGAAGAAAAGAATTTCAATTGGTTGATAGCAGTAAAACTGTACAAACAGGCGGCAAATTCTTTTTTGAATAAGAAAATAACGGCCAATGCTGCATATACCTATAAGAAACTAGGATATACTTATTCTCGTGTAATTACAACAGTAAAATCTGCTGAAGAATTTGTAGAATATATAAAATATACTATTGAAACTTATAATAAAACGGCAGATCTATTCAAAAAGATAGAGAATAAGGCGGAGGAATTAGAATGCAAAGCAGAAGCCCTTTTTTTTAGTCAATATTTTACCAATTCAATCGTGGAATGTAATGCAGTCTTAAGCAAATCTAATGAATTATTTACAGAAGCAATTGAGCTTTATTCTAAAGAGGATGATCAAGCTAGTATTGCCAGAATTCTAAGTCGTATAGCAATATCGACGGCTCAAATTGCATTTTTTAATAAGGATCCTAAAGAGATCATAGAAATTTATCGAAAAGGCATAGATATTGCGCATAAAGCTCAAAAGCTTTCAAAGGAAGTAAAAAACATGCAATCTCTAGTTGAATCAATGCTAGCTGAATGGTGGTTAACTTGGTCTCAAATATATATAAAAAATTTTAGGTGGGACGAGTATTGGAGGGAATATTTCAGGGAATTCCTTTCCAAGTGTGAAGAAAGTTTGGAGCTTATTAAAAATTATGATAATATTAGGTCTCTTGAAATGATTTACCAATTATCAGGCACTTTGTATTGCTTCTTTGGAAATCATTATATTGAGGATGAAATTAAGCAAGAAAAATATTTTAATAAAGGATTTGAGTTATTGGAAAAATCTTTAGATATTGCTAGAAAAATAAAAGATAATTTCGAAATATACCTATCTTTATTTTGGCTAAATTGGTGGGCTCTACTCGGAGGTAGGATTGAATATCTTCAAAAGCGAATTTTGGTTGACCTCCCTGAAATTGTGGAGATAGGGAAGATATTTAAGAATTTAATAGTCTTCTGGAATTATTTATCTAATGAATTTGCTGCTCTATATTATGCTAATATAGCTCAAAGAAGCTTTTTTACGCAGGCCCAGAGGAAATCATATGCTGAAAAAGGGATTGAATATGCTAAAGAGGGTTTGAAAAATTTCTCTTCTCTACCTAGTGGTATATGGTTTTATCAGGCATTAACTTGGTCGCACTCACAATTAGCCATTCTAACTGAGATGAAAAAGGAGCGTATTGAACATGCACGAAAGATGCTGCTATATGCGAAACAAATAGAAAAGATTGCTAAAAAATATGAAGGAGGTTTTACTAAATCTTCCTGTTATTCATCTCTTTACAAAGCCTATAAAACTTTCGCCGATATTGCTGAAAATAGGGAGGAAAGAATTAATATGCTAACAGAAGCAATAGACGCTCAAACGAAGTACTTACCACATGCTATTGAGTCTCGAACTGGTATTATACAAGGTAAAATCAGGTTAGGTTTGCTTTATGAAGAAATTGGCATTTTAACTCAGATGGATAATAACTTAATAAAAGCAAAGGAGACATTTTCAAGCGTTATAAAGGAATGCTTAGAAAGGGGATATCATTCCTACGCAGCAGCCACTCACATATATATCGCACATATAGAAGATCGATTGAGTAAACACACGATATCTGCGGAACACTACAAGATAGCACAAGAAACCTATAAAAAATCATTAGAAAATATTGAATATAAACTATTGAAAAAAAGAATCAATGAGAAGATAGCTTATGCAGGTGCATGGAATTTAATTGAAATGGCCAAAGTTTATCATAAAAGAGAAGATCATTTAAAAGCCAAAAATTTTTATGAACAAGCATGTAAAATTCTGCAAGAATTGTTAAGCTATAGTTATGAAGCCTCCTATTATTCAGCATGGAGTTTACAAGAGGAAGCAGAAAAACTTAGTAAACAAGAAGCACATAACGAAGCCATAGAAAAATATGAAGCTACCAGAGAAAGCTTCGAAAAGGCTATAGAAAGAATAAAAGATTTTTACAAACGTTCTACCGATAAACTCGAACGAGTAAGACTCGAAAAACTTGAAAAATTAGCCATTGTAAGGATGAATTACTGTTCAGCAAGAATAAATGTTGAAGAAGCAAGAATATTAGGTAAACATGGTGAACACTATGCTGCTGCAGAAAAATTTACTTTAGCAGCGTCTCAATTCAGAGAGATTTGCTTATCATTTAAAAATGAATTAGAAAGAGGAGAATTAGAAGCAGTTTATAATCTTTGCAGAGCCTGGGAGAGTATGGAGCTTGCTGAGAAGTATGGAGACCCCAATCGATTTGGAGATGCCGCAAATCTTTTTGCAAAGGCTAGTGAGTTATTCACAGACAGCAAATTGAAATTATTAACTACAGGAAATTCTGCTTTTTGTCAAGCTTTGGAACACGGGTGTCTGTTTGATGAATCTATTGATACTGAAATTAAAGCAAAACTATATCCAAAGGTTAAATTAATGCTTAGAAAGGCAGCTTCCTCATATGAGAAAGGAGGATTCGTAAATGGAGCAGATTGGGCTTTAGCAACATCTTCTTATTTTGATGCAACTTGGCATTTAATCAGAGCAGACGAAGAATTAGATATAAATAAAAAAAAGAACCTTTTAAGTATCGGAGCTAATTATTTGCAGTCAGCAGCAGAACTTTTTGGAAACAGTGGATATAAAGATAAGGAAAGAGAAGTATTAGAAAGATTGGATAGAATTATAAAAGAAGAAAAAATTCTTGTTTCCGCCTTAAATACAATTAAAAAACCTTCTATCTCCAGTAGCATTGAAGGTATAATCGCTCCTGCTTGTCCAATAGAAACTAGTCAATCTCCAAGAATTAGTGAAATACGTCAATTTTCAGAAGAAACACGTAGATTCTTAGAAAAAGATGGTATGAAAGCTGAAGTAACTGCAAATATTAAGATTTTTATTAGTTATGCTACTGCCGATTCTACTTACTTTCAAGTTTCTAAAATTGCTACACTTTTAGGAGAAAATCCTGAAATTGAAGGAGTTTTATATTGGGAAGAAGATCTCCAAGATGACATTTATGATTATATGAATAAGAATCTTGCAAAATGTGATGCTTTTCTTTTGTTTTGCTCTGAAAACGCAAATCACTCAGAACCGGTTCAGATGGAATGGAAAGCAGCTCTTAAAATTAAAAAGAAAATAATTCCAATATTTGTTAAAGAATCAGATATACCTCCTTTAC
>JBATUM010000252.1:0-6826 GCA_049671145.1 Promethearchaeia archaeon | reverse complement strand
GTTTCTGTTCCTTTGTAGGTTCTATATTATTCACCTTTAAGTACTAGAAGATATGCTAATAAATAAATTAATTAATAACACTATAAATGTTTAATATATGGAGCAAGTTGAATTTGATAAAAAAGTAGAAGAGTTAATTAAAAAAACGAACTCTGAGTTTATTGAAAAAGATTTAACAAATTTTTTAAAAATTCCTAGTAATACTCTGAATAAAAAGGGAATTCAACAAAGTAAAGATTTTTTACGTTCATATTTATCTGATTTTTGTGAGGAAATTAGAGAATTTGAGGGTGAAATTAATCCCCTAATCTTAACAAAAGTAGAGGGCCAAATTGAAGACTCTATATTAATTTACATGATGTATGATACCCAACCAATTACTAATGAAACAGAATGGTTATCTAATCCTTTTAACGCAGAGAAAAAAATCCTACCAAAACCATTAGATAAGTTAGGAAAGTGTATTATAGCAAGAGGGGCATATAATTCAAAAACCCCATTATTATGCTTTTTAAATATATTAAAAATCCTAAAAAAAACTGAAGAATTACCACTTTCTCTACTCTTATTATTTGATGGAGAAGAAGAAATAGGTTCACCTTCGTTATTACAATATTTAGAAAATAAGAAGGAAATTTTTAAATCCTGTTTAGACGCATATTATCCAGCAGCTAAGCAGGATTTAAATGGTAGAGCAGTTCTCAAATTAGGTTATAAAGGTATACTTTCACTTAATATAAAGATGTTATCAAAAAATAAGGTAACGCATTCTGCATACGGGTCAATGATTCCAAATCCAGCTATAGAATTGGTAAATCTGATAAATTTAATATATTCAAATTATAAATTCAATATTACTTTATTGAAAAATCCATATATCCCTTCTGCTGAAGAAAAAATAATAATAAAAAATTTATTTAATCAAATTGAAATTGAAAATATAAAGCAAAAGGCAGGTATTACTCAGACACTTAAAGCGGATACAAAAGAAAGTTTCATGAATTATTTATTTAACCCCACATTTAATATATCTACTTTAAAATCGGGTTATTTGGAGAAAGGAACAAAAAATATAGTTCCAAATAATGCAGAATGTAATATTGATATAAGATTTGCACATGATATTTCTATTGCTGAGCTCTATAAAGAAATTAAAAATATCGTAGAAAATTATACCAAACGCTCCAAATTAATGATCATTTTAACTAAAAAGATTGGTTATGAAGGTTCTCGGGTTTTAAAAGATTCAAACCTCGTTAGAAGTCTTGTCAAGAGTTTTGAAAAACGAGATATCCAAACAGAAATTTGGCCATTAAGCGCAGCAGCAGCTCCTCTAAGCAAAATTCAAAAAGAATTAGGATTAAATTTTATTGTTGGTGGTTTAGGTATTGGCGGTTTTGCACACTCTCCAAACGAATTCATTCAGGTTGATTCTATATTAAACATGCGCCTTTCAAATTACTATTTTTTAAAGTACTATACTCACAATAATTTAAAGATGAATTTTTAAAAAATTTGTTAAATCTTTAACACTTTTCTAAAACAAATTATTTTTAAAATAGAACTTTCTTAATATTAACAATTAAAAATTCGAAAAGTGAATATTTAATAAATTTATAATTTTTCGAAAAACTTGAAATATTTTAAGAATTTTGGGGTACTGAAAATGGAAAGTGACGCCATGTATAAACTTTGTTTATTCGGGGACGGTGGAGTGGGTAAGACTACTTTAGTCAACCGATACCTTACTGGTGTTTTTAAAGGAAATTCTACCATAACTATAGGCGTTGATTTTCATGTTAAAAAATTAAAAATTGAAGGAAAAAAAGTATCACTTCAAATATGGGATTTTGCGGGAGAAGATCGTTTTAGATTTCTTTTACCTAGTTATGTTGTTGGAGCATCTGGTGGTATTTTCATGTATGATATCACGAGATATTCAAGCTTGAAAAATTTTAAAGATTGGATTGATATTTTCAAGAGAGGTTTCATTGGGGATAAAAGGCAATTACCAGTCATTATGGTTGGAGGAAAATTAGATTTACAGTATAAAAGGACAGTATCAACTAAAGAAGCGTATGATCTAGCGAGGAATTATAATTTGTATGGATATATTGAATGTTCTGCAAAAGATGGACGTAATATTGAAGAAATCTTTATTGAAATTGCGAAAATAATGATGCATAGATCAGGAATAATTTAATATTATTGTCTAAAAATAAAGCTCTTTTTCTAAATTCTTAAATTAAATTTTAGATATATAACCTATTTAGATTTTAATTCTGCTCTGTTAATTAAATAAAGTAAATGAGAACCATACATATTTTTATTTGCTATAAACGATAACTCAACCTTATTCTCATTTCTATTTTTGTAAATAGTTTCAAAGATCAAAATATCCTGTCCCATATTTAGATCCTTTTTGTAAGAGTATACTGTTAGATTATCAGAATAATATTCAATCCTTTTATGGTGAGCACGAGCTTTATTTATTTCTTGTTCTAATTCTTTTGCAAAATTTGTACAATTATCCTCCAGAATTAAATTAATTTCTCCAACTGTATTTAATTCTTCAAACTCTTCTATATTACATTTTGCCATATCAATAACCTCATAGAATTATTTTTTACCTCGAATAATTAATAAAAATTCTAGATTTAAAAAAAAGGGATTTTTAGACAATTACGTGATGAGCATACTATCCATTTTTTATTAATATTATTAAAATTAATATTATTAAAATTATTGAAAAGAATAAAATTTTAAAATCAGAAATTTAATTAGTAAATATTTTATTTAACTCATCTAAAATGAGATCCGGTATTTGGTTAAGATTAACCTTATCTAAATCTTCTAACTTTAATTGTTCAACATCTTTCATTTGAGAAACTCCAGTCAATACTAATACCGTTTTAATACCTGCCAAATTGCCTGCTAAAATGTCAGTATCCAAGCGATCTCCAAAAATAGCAGTGTTTTTAGTTGGAACTTTTTTCTCCTTCAGAATGAGTTCTATACCGTAAGGTTGAGGCTTTCCAAAAACTTTTATAGGTTTAATCCCGGTACATATTTCTAGAGCTTTTACCATAACACCCGCACCTGGTAAAACACCCTTATCTACTGGTAATGTTGCGTCCGCATTCGTAGCATAGAATTGAGCATTGCCTTCTAAGATGCATTTTTGAGCTAATGCTAAATTTTTGTATTTAAAATCACGATCTAATCCTACGACTACAAAATCAACCTTCTTATACTCTGATTCCGCCGTTATAATTTCATGTCCACAAGCTTTTAGTTCTTCCCTTAAGCCAATTTCACCTATTACAAAGATTTTCGCTTTTTTTTTAAGCTTAGAAATTTCTGCAGCTGTAATTGAAGCACTAGTATAGAAATCACCAATTTTACTTGAGATATTAAAGTTATTTAATCTTTCAACATACATCTGTCTAGTTGCTGTAGAATTATTTGAGTTATAAACAATATTTATTGAAAGTTCTTTTAATTGTTGGATAATATTATCTACTCCTTGGAGCAATTTATCCCCCCTATAAATAACTCCATCTAAATCAAAGATTACTAATTCAGCATCACTAAGTTCTTCGATTAATTTACGCATATTTGAATTACCACCCTACAGGTAAACCTAATAGCAAAATAAAAAGTTGAAATCCTATTGGAATGAAAATTGGGTTTAAAATATTATCAGCTGTTACAGTAGGAAAATAATCAGTTAAAAAGAATATTACTGCTCCAATTATGGCATATATTGGACCTACAAAAATTAAACCAATGATATATGCTACAACAACCCCTGCAATAAAACCTTCAACAGATTTTGTATCTTTACTTCTTAAAATAATTTTATGTTTGCCATATCTTCTACCTATTAAAGCGGCAGCGGCATCAGAAAAGCAAGCAATAAGTATTCCAGCAAAAAATGATTCAATATAAAGAATATTTGCCATATAAAGCATGTAAGAAAACACAAATCCAGTCACGATATAAATTTGTGGCCCCAAAGCATTTTTTTCCTTATTTCTTAAAATAGAGCGGCTAATAAAGTTTAAAAGGGAATATTCAGGACCTTTGAGGATTCGGAATAAATCAGATACGAGAGCAAATATTAATGCTCCTAATAACCCCATCATAGTAAGATCGTCCCGGGCCTGACCCCCCAGATCCCCTATTATATGAGGAAAAAGAGAGACATCACCCCATAAAAGTTCGTATGCAGGTTCAACTTGATTAATTAACATTATTACTCCATCGCTAATTAATTGTGTTAAGCCAAAATAGCCTATAATGACAAGTATTCCCATTAAATGAAAACTCTTTCTTACCAACTCCATTTTAAATGGAATTTCTTCTTTATATGGATTCTCTATCATCATTTTTTCAACATATCTTCTTAAACCAGATTTTTTCTCCGATACACTCTCACTATTGGTTAAATCTTTAACTTTTAAATCTATTTTTCTCATTTTTAATTTAATAATCATGACAAAAATTCCATTAATAAGGAGGACAATTCCTATCCACCATACAATGAACCCATTATAAGGATATGGAAAGAATCTAAAAATTAGATTAAATAATCCAAAAACGATCAAACAAGAACCAGTAACAAACGTAGAAATTGCTCCATATCGATTTTTTGCTCTATGACCTCCATATCCAATGAAAAACATTAAAAAAGCAAAAATTAAGAGAATCAGTGATAATCCTATGTTGTATGATAAATCAACAACAGCCCATAAATCCATAGTTATCAATTGAAAAACTAATTACTACAAATATCAGTCTAATTATTTTTATAATTAATAATCAAATAATTATTCTTTGGTTTCTAAAGATCCTTGTAATGAACCAATTAGAAACAGATTTCGTTAAAACTTTAAAAAAAGAAAAACCAAATTCAGTTCCAATATACTGTCCAGGATACCCTGAATTGGATTTCTTAAAAAATTTTCAAGATCTCTATAATATCGAAAGTAATCCTACAAATCTTATTTTGATTGAGAAGAATTATGCTATAATTAAAAAAATAGGCTTTGATGCTATCTCTTTATGGGATTTCAGACGAGGAAAAGGAGGGTATCGAATTAATAAGCAAGTTAGGGTAGATGGTTGGGGAAGAATCTATAAAAATGACTGGTACCTTTGGGATGGTGTATTCAAAGATGAAAAAACAATCGATAATTGGGAGCACCTACAACTTCCATCTAAGGAAAGCTTAAGACTATTAGAGAAATTTTTACCTAAATTAAAAAATGAATTAAATATTGTTTTATCCTTACCAGGCTTGTTTGAAAAAACATGGCAATCAATGGGGTTTATCTATTTTTCAAAATGTTTAAAAAAAAATAACTTATCTATCATTCAAAAGGTGGTAGACTTTTTCTCAGATTATATAAAGAACTTAATTTTAACTCTAAAAAATATTGGAGTGGAATTATTTCTAATTGCTGACGACTGTGGTTATAAGAATAATGAATTCATCCCTACAATAATGTGGAAAAAATTATTTTCTGAAAACTATTATGACATCGTTAATTCTATCCATAACCATAATAATTTAGTTATATTACACTCTGATGGCTATATATCTAATTTGATTGATGTATTTGTTGAAATAGGATTTGATGCGATTCAAAGTTTGGAACCTTCTGCAGGAGTGAACATTTTCTCTCTTTTTGAGAAATTTACAAATAGGATATGCTTTATTGGCAATCTAGATATTTCGTTTTTAGCCTATGGAACTCCTATTCAAATTAAAAATTACGTTATTAAATTATTATCAAAAGCAAAAGAAACTACAACACCTCTTATTGTCAGCCCTACTCAACAAATAAATACAAATATCAAACCTGAAAATATTAGAGTTATGATTGAAACTGTAAAAAATTATAGATTTTAATCTATACCAAAAAGATTAAAAAACTAATTCAAACAGTCCTTTGTTAAGAAAGAGTACTTTTATCCAGATATTATACAAGTTAATAAACTAATAATAAAGAACATTTTTATATATAAAACGAATAACAAAAAATAAATACCACAATCTACTTTAAATATAAATATGGTTTAAGATAATTATTATCTAATAAAATATCAACTTCTTTTAATATTAACCAAAAGTGAAGGAGAAATTGAGCCAAATGGATCCTAATACCCCTGAAACACTTGATGACTTATTAAAAAAGCTCCTTGCAGCTATTCCGGAAGTGAAAGCTGCAGCAATAGTCTCAGCTGAAGGGCTCCCAATTGCTTCAGCTCTTCCACGTGATGTTGATGAAACAAGGATCGCTGCAATGACCGCTGCTTTACTCTCCTTATCTGAAAGAGCTATTATCGAGATGAATAAGGGAGATTTCGATCAGTTGTACATAAAAGGCTCAGATGGCTATCTACTAATCCTACAAGCTGGTCCCAATGCTGTCTTAACGGTATCCGCAGATAAGGACGTACGACTTGGGTTAATCTTACTAGATTGCAGAAGAACGTGTGAAAAAATAGCTCAATTAATTTAAATTTGAGTTTTAATAATCTTTTATTTGAATCTCTAATTGTAGGAAAACCAAAAATTATTAATTTTATGCTACATTTAAAATTTCAATTATACTTCATCTATTTAACTGGTGTATAGTCATTTTCAAACTTTTTCATATTCAAGGCAAAATTGAGATTCCGCCGTTTTTATTTGACCAACCAAAAGATGTATCCGCCCGTATAATTCTATCTGAGGATTATGAGGGAATTATTACTAAAGATTACGGATTTATAATCGCAATAGTAGATGTTATTGATGTGGGCCCGGGAATAATAA
>JBATUM010000251.1:0-1646 GCA_049671145.1 Promethearchaeia archaeon | reverse complement strand
ACTTAATATTCTTTTTATTGTGCATTGAATTGACCTTTTTTAATTATATTTGTTTTAATATTAATGAAGATATGAATATTTAAATTTTATAGAATAATTTTCTCCAATGCTAAGAAAATTCTTTTTTCTAATTCTTTATTAAAGATAATGAGTGGTTTGATTTGGAAAATAATGATAAGGTTTTTAAGGAATTAGTAAAGAGCGAAGATATCAATATAATTAATAATTATTTAATTGAAGCAAGTAGACAACCAGACAAAAATTTTTTAAAACATATCAGTTTTCTTATTGAAAATGCGAATACATATGTTCTTGAAAAGATAAAATTAAATCTTATCTTTTTGTTAGGTGAAATTGGTAAAAATGAAAAGTTGAACAATAAATATCTACGATTCCTAGTTAATAGTTATTTTAATTCTGATAGATGGATAAGAAATGAAATCGTAGAAACTTTTAATAAATTAAGTATAGAAAATGAATTAACAGACGAGATTGTTAACATTTTAGCGTATTCCTTGCTTGAAGATTACACCCCTATAAAATATAATGCTTTGAATGTAATTAAAAAACTAACATTTTTACCAGATTCAATTTTTAAAAATTTATTAAAAATTTTAGACCATTCAAATGGAGATATAGTCGAAAGTAGTATGAGAATCCTAAAGTTTCATTTCAAAAATGATCAAGCTTTATATAATATGTTAAATTCATCTGAAAATTACACTTTGTTAGAAAAAAACTCAATAAGGTCTTTACTAATTGCATATTTCGATTCGATTATAAATTTAGAAGCCTTCAAAAAAAAAATTACTGATTCAGAGTGGCCTAAAAAATATAAAACTTTATTCTATAATGAAATAGATACATATCAGAAAATATTAGCTAAAAGAGTATAAATTTCAATCTTGATTTGAGTTCTCATATTTCTTTAATGAAATCTCTAAGTTCTCATGAGTAAATACGATTTCATTAAAAATTTTTATTAATTGTTTTGTAATTTCTCTTGGATTACCCTTAGCTTTATGAAATATACTACTTAATATTTTTTTGTTTAAAGGAAAGGAAGAATCAGGATAATCTTCATAAAAAGTTGAATATTTAAAATTTTGAAGGTAATTCTCCATATTTTGTAAATAAAACTCAAATGTATCCTTTTCGATGAAATTTTCAAGATAAAGTGGCTCTAGAACTTCCAATTTTAATGGTTCTTCCAATCTACTTATTTTTCTCTTGACTTGTTCTAATGAATTATCTGCTCTTAATACTATTATAATACGTAGATCCTCAATTCTTTGTAATTTAAGTATTTTTTCTAGTACTTTTTTAGTTGCATATTCATTAGGTAGGGGCTTTTTACCATAAAGCCAACTTCGATCAAATATCTCTCCTTCATCGTCATCTTCTTCAATGACTTTTGGAATGGAAATGATTTTCTCAAAATCATCAATAAAAAAGATTGTACCCAATTTTGAATTCTCGATAAGTAACTTTAACATAATAAAGGCATTTTTACTTTTTCTGAGATCACACATGAGATTAAGTCTTGAAAGTTCTTTTATATTCATTAATTCACCCAATAACCACCTTTCCGCTTCAATTTTTTTGTAAGGATCTAATTGGTGAGATGTTATACCGGTAATTACATC
>JBATUM010000250.1:0-10794 GCA_049671145.1 Promethearchaeia archaeon | reverse complement strand
TTCTTGAATATTGATGATAATAGCTGTTTAAAACCTTTTTAATGTTATATTGAAATGATTATAATAATAGTACAAATTCCAGCAATGATTAATAGAATTTGTCTAATACTATAATAAATTCTACCTTACGATAAAACTAATAGAATAATCATATTATATTGTTCTATTTAATTTCAAATTTAATTTTTAATCAATATTTAATTTCCAAAAGATTTGCTTATTATAGAAAATTTCCTTTATTTTTTTTTCTGATTTGAGTCTTTTTAAATTTGAAATAATTTTATCTTTGCCAAAGCTGGAGGAAGAAAAAGATTCGATAATTTGATCCTGCCTCATAGGATGTCGCTCAAGTATTGATAAAACTTCTTTATCAAAATCATATGAATAGATACTGAAAGCGCCCTCCTCAGGAAAATTAATATTAGTATAATTATCGAAGATTATATTTAAATCTGAAAAAATGTTCCTATCAGGTATTTCTACCCATTTTTCTACGGGAGGTCTTATTGGAACATTTATATCAATTCTATCCGGCTTTATCAAATCTAATTTTTCTTTAATTTTTAATAATTCTTGTTTTGTATCATTAATCCCTTTCATTAACATCACTTCTATCCAAAATCTACCTGTAAATCTTTTCTTAAAATCTATAAATCCTTGAATAAATTTCTCAAAATTAATAGAAGGATGAGGACGATTTATTTTTATGAACGATTTTTCATCCCCCGCATCTAAACTAGGTAGAACTACATCTGAACACATTAAGGCATTCTGAACTTCTTTTTGATAAAGTAAACTTCCATTAGTAATCACACAAACAGGTTTTTCAGATAAATCTTTAGCTCCTAAAATCAAATCCTTTAAATCTTTATATAATGTAGGTTCCCCACTCCCCACGAATGTTATATAATCGAATTTATTTTCGTTTAATTTGATAGCTTTTTTCATTTCAGCTATGATTTCTTTTTTTGGGAAGTAGTTTTTCCTATTATTAGTAAAATCAGTTGTTTTTCCTAACTGACAGTAGATACACTGATAATTACACGTTTTAGACGGGATTGGATCAATTCCTAATGATTTTCCTAATCTCCTGCTAGGTACAGGTCCATAAACATATTTCATATTTTTTTTAGAATCTTTATCAAGAAATTAGAATCTTGTACTTTTCGATAGCCCGTGTCATTGTTTTTATTGCTAATTCAGCACAATGTTTATGATCGTCTGGTAAACCACCTAAAGCATTTTCGACATCGATTGGATTTAGGTTTTCAGCAAATTCTAGTGTTTTTCCCTCTATCATCATAGTAGTTTGACTTCCTGCTGCTACTGTAGCACCACAGCCATCTGTAATGAAATTTGCTTTTTCAATAATACCTTCTTTGATCTTCAGAAAGAATTGCACTGTGTCACCACAGGATCCTTCATACGCATGCCATACACTTACTTCTTCGTCTTTTGGTTTACCCCAATTAGTTGGATTTTGAAATAATTTAACAATATATTTATTGTATCTTTTATTTTCCTCTTCTATAATTTCCTTCTGAATTTCCTCTACCCATTTATCTAAATTGTCTATTGGCATTTTTTTATTACTATTTAAAGGTGTTTTTATAAAACCTTAGATTATTTTTAAGTTGATAATTTTTGGTACATAATAATTGAAAACCAAAATCTTGAGTTTTTATCTAAACCACCGGGAGGGTATGAGTTTATATATTAAAAAAAAAAACACAATTACGATTTATGAATAATTATTCTTAAAACTTAAATTTAATTATTAATATATATCACTTAGTCTATAAATAATGAATAAACATTCAAAATCAAAACAGAATTGAGTTGTTAAAATAATGAAAAGTTATAAAGAAATAATAAAAGACGATGTTTTTAAAACGGAAGATGAATATTTTGTTGACACTAAATTATTAAAGATATGTTGGGGTTGCGAAATGAAGCATAAGTCAGGCCACATGGTTTGGGATACTACTAAAATCCGAAGGATTTTTTTTTGCGAAGATTGCTTCGCGAAATTGAAGCATTAAGCAAATATTTTTTTAGGTACTATGGCTGTGATGACCAGCTTTTAAAAAAATGAATAAAAGTTAAAATTTAACAAGGGCTTTGAATTTTTTTAAACTTAAAGTATTCTCTGCTCAACCTATCTAAAGTATCTTGAGACGCTCCTTTTCGCATCAAAAATTTGATTAACTTTAGTTTTTCTTTAAGTAGAGTTTGTTTTGTTTCAAATGGATTTTCTGAATTTAAAACGAGAAATTCTGATTTTTGTTGTGAAGTAAGCTTGTTCCTTAAAAATGCTTTAAATTCTCTAACAATTTCAATATTCCAATTATCATATAAGATTTTCTCATCTTTTTCATTAAATCTAATTGTTTTTGTGGGTATCTATAAACACCTCCACCTCTATTTGATAAGTATGTCTTGAAATTGGTATGAAAAAAATAGTAAATACTTAATTTAAAAAAAAAGATGTTATTAATTTAGTGATTTTTCAGTCATACTTCCTTTAATATGATTTGTTGTACAACATTTGAACGATTTCTAAAATTATGTAATAATCAGTAAATATCCCATATAATGTTATTAGAAGCTATGAGCTGCTAAAACTCATAATTATGTTCACAAATGTGGCGAATGTGGGGGTTAATGGAGGGGGCAAGTTTTTAAAAAAAAATGTTGCACATAAGGAAAAAATATCTTCTAAAGCAAATTTCAATAGTTTAATATTAATTCTTTGATTTACCCAAATAGAAGAAGCTAACTTTAAATAGGGATATTATGAAAAAGGAAAATAATGATAATCTACCGAATAATCCAATTGAAGCTCAAGGATGTCTAATAATATCTTTTTATAAGAGATTTGGGAAAGAAGCGTTACCGCTTATCAAAGAAGTTTGTAAAAAGCAAGGTCGTGCATTAGGTCTAAAGATTAAAAACAGATTACCTAATAATAATTTAACTACCGTTTCTAAGGCTTTTTCAAAGAGTTTTGACCAAAAATATGTAAAGATAATTTCAGTATCAGATAATAAATTTCATATTCAAGGCACCAAATGTCCGTTTGGTTTAGAAAATACGTCAAGAGAATTATGTGAAGCGGTAATGGAAATTGATCATGAATATTTCCGTACAGCTGTGAGTGATAAAATTAAATTAAAGATCACTAAAACTGTCGCTGAAGGAGATTCTTGCTGTGATACAATATATGAAATGGATTAGAAACGATTTAAAAAATAAACCCTTGTTGTAAAAAATAGTAAAAAAGAAAAAAAAGATAGAAATTTATCCTATTTAATTCTATCGACTTAAATCATGCCGATAGCAAGTTTCATATCAGCCTGGGTGACTTTCTTACGGCCAGAGTGCTTAGCAATATCTAAAGCGCATGCAGTAAGTTCTTTAGCATATTCTTCTAAATAATCCATTAATTTATCAACTGCAGCACGACTTACAATTTCAGCACCAGCTTTTTTCATTAACGCACGTAATGGTGACCAGGCAAATGCAGCCATTTTTTATTCCTCCACTTTTTAATTATTTTGGTTAATTTCCATAAAATTCATTTTTATAGAAGTGTTAAACTTTATGTAAAATTTAACATTCTTATTAGTAATTTGGCATTACTTCTATTTAAATTTGTTGGTTGATGATGTTAAACTGAGAGATCAAATCACCCACTTCTGGTCGACAAAAAAAATTGGTGATATAATTTTTTTTTTTTAAAACTTATGAAATCGATTCATTATATTGGATCAATTTTTGGATTCAGATGGCAAGGTTTTATTGATCAATATGTGAACTATATAGTAAAGTGATGGAATTCTATAACGATGCAATTCTATATATTGATGTTAATAAAACTTTTTATATATCAACGATTTAAAATATCGTGATAATTACTTCTTAAGCAAGCTAGTAAACAGGAATTAACCTTTGATGATTCATAATCTAAATTTAATCTTTTGGTCTTTCTTCTCAGCATAGAAATATCTCCCTGAACCCATAACATCAACATGTCTAAAATATATCTCGGTAAATTCAATAAATTGGGATTTAATTTTCGCCCCCTTTTTATATTCATTAATTTCCTTCTCTGAATAAATTTCGATTATGTTTCTTATCATTTTACCTAATTCTGATACAATTAACTCATCTTCTGAAGGGGTATATTGTTTTAAATTGGCACCTAAACCAACTCTACCATCCTGAAATCTGCCTGGATTCTTTTTAGCTTTCCTTTGATATTTTTTAAATAAAATTAATATTTGCTTCAAATTTTCAAGTTTCACTCCTCCAATTTCCCCTAGAATTTTGAATACTTCACTTTCAGGATTCCGTAAATGATCTTCGATAGTATCAGGAGTGGTTTTGGGTTCATAATCCGGAAACAAATCCTTTTCGTTCATAAAGGGTAATTAACATTACTTAGATAAAAACTTGTTGTAGGCTCTTAGCATAATTATTAAAAATTTACTTTTCTTCTTTATAAATAATCCAGATTCAAAAATTTGACAAAAAAATACAGATGATTAATACATGAATAAAATTAAATTCCGTTTAAAAAGGATATTCGTTTTAATACTTTGCCTATTTTTTATATCCAACTTTGTAATTTCTACCCTTTTGCTTAGTGAAGGCTTCATAGGAGGAAAAAAAGATAAGATCCTTACGTCTACTATATTACCTGAAAATACTAGTCTTAAAGAATGGAATATGACATGGGGTGGAAGTGAAGATGATCAAGGACTTAAGGTTATTGTTGATTCTTCAAATAATACTTATGTTGTAGGATACACTTTATCCTTTGGAAATGGAGTAGCTGATATAGTCGTAATAAAATTAAATAGTATAGGGGAGATTCAATGGAATAAGACATGGGGTGGAAATGTTTCTGAATATGGGTATGACATTATAATGGATTTATTTGGAGATATTTATATCACAGGCGTTACAACAAGTTTTGGAAAAGGAGATTGGGATATAGTTGTAATAAAATATAATGAAATGGGAGAACAGTTATGGAATAGGACATGGGGCGGAACTAATAAGGATTTGGTACATAAAATAATAATAGATTCATCTAACAACGCTTATGTCATTGGTAATACTTATTCATTTGGAAATGGAGAATCTGATATAATTGTAATAAAATATAATAGTGTTGGAGATCAACTATGGAATAGGACATGGGGTGGAAGTGATTTTGATACTGAGGTTGATGCGATACTTGATCCATTTAATCATTTATATGTATCTGGTGTAATTGGAAAAGAGGAGATTAATGATTTCTTTGGACACACGTTTATTGTAGGAGGTGACGCATTTCTAGTAAAGTTTAATCAACTCGGAGAAGAATTATGGAATAAGACGTGGGGTGAGTCATCACATATCTTAATTGGAGATTGTGGTCAAAATATTGCTTTAGATTCGTCTAATAATGTATATATAACTGGAGAATATGGAGTATATTATCAACCAGAAATCTATAGCCCCAGGGGTGGTGAGATTTTCCTATTCAAATATAATTCTTCAGGAGAACTATTGTGGAATAGATTTTGGGAAGGGCCCATATTTCACACCCTGAGAGGCTGGCATTATGACGTAACAGTAGACGGATCAGATTATATTTATGTTTTAGGTAGGGTAGAAAAAAAACAGTATTTTTCAAATATAACACTTTTAAAATTCAATAGCGATGGCGAATACGTTTGGAATAAAACATGGGCTAACTATGAAATAAATTGGGGATTTGAAATAGAACTTGACTCAAAAGATGATATTTACATCCTAGGTATAAGTGAATCTGGTTATGATTGTGATATTGCTATATTGCATTATAATCAAACTGGTAAAATCTTATGGGATGAAGTTTGGAATGAGAGCACTTATGATTGGGGGCGTGATATATATATTGACACATATAATAATCTTTTTATTGTTGGATGCATATATGTCGAAGAAGATAACTATGACATGGTATTAATAAAATTCTTTTATATTACAGTAGGAATAGAAAATGAAATTCCAGGTGATATTATCTTCTTAATTATGATTTTAAGCTTAGCATCACTAATAATCATAATATTTTCGCTAAAAAAGAGAATTAATAAACCAATATATATTATTCAATGAGTTTTGATAATTTAATAAAAAAATTTTAAATAAGATTTATTAGAACTTAAAAATAATTTACCAGGATAACGACCTTCTCTCGATAATCCTTTCTAATTATTAATAATTTTTTAATACCATTTTTAAAAATTATATAAAGATTTAAAATTGAATATTATGTTTATTCTAGAAAATAAAAACATTTTTTTATCATAAGCAAAAATGTGAGAATATTATGACATTCCAGCAAGAAGAAAAACCAGCCTACGTTTTTAAGCTCTGTTTAATAGGTGATGGTGGTGTAGGTAAGACATGTATCGCAAGAAGGCTATGTTTTGACACATTTGATGCCAACACCAAACTTACAATCGGAATTGATTTCTACACCTATGACATGCCGATCATCATTAATAGCGAAGAAGAGTTCTTACGTTTTAGCATATGGGATTTTGGGGGGCAAGAACAATTTAAAAAGATGTTTGGCTATTACATTCATGGGGCAAATGGAATTTTCCTCGTATTTAGTCTTTATAATCTTAATAATACTTTACTTGGATTGGATTGGTGGAACAATCATTTACAAAAGCTTATACCTCAAGATACACCAATAGTGTTAATCGGGTGTAAACTTGATTTAATTAAGGATAAAAAAAAGGTAGATGAGTTAGTTATTGAAAATTTTCGAAAAAAGCATAATAATATCTCTTATTTTGAGACTTCTTCGAAAGAAAATGTAAATATCAGAAATATATTTGCGGAAATGGCCAAAGAAATCTTGGATAAAAATGAATTTCCATATGATAAGATTGCTTAGCCAGCAAAATTTAAGTCTTTCTAAATTCACTTCATATTATTATGTTTACGCATTATTATTATTACAATTACTATAATTATTATAATTAGGACTCCAATAATCGTTAAAATTATTATAATTATAATTTCTTTAATTATTATAATTACGACTCCAATAATCGTTAAAATTACGCCTAAAAATCCAAATTTTGTAATCTTCTCTTTATTCAACCAGTAAGTTAAGGGTAATGAAAAAAGTGGAGCTGCACTTGCTATTAAAGACATTACAGGACCATGCGCTATACGTGCTGCTTCTGTATATACATAAGCACCTATAGATGTTCCTAATACTGCCGCAAAGATTAATAAGGCCCATGTTTTTATATCTTTTTTCTGTGTTGGTTCAATTTTTCCTTTTTTTTGATAATATGTTTCTGAAAACACCATTGAAGATAAAATGAGAAGTGCGAATGGAAATCTAATTACATTTCCTATTATGGAACTCAATCCTTCTAAACTAAGTAATCTATCAATTTCATTTGTAGCAAAATCGATCATCACAAGACCAGCAGCCCAACCTATGGCAGCAACTAAACCAAACATTAAAGCTTTAAATGATGTTTTTGAGATAATTTCTCTAATTCGGTTTTTTAATGATAAACTTTTATTATCATCCTCTCTATCATCATTGTTTTCTAATTTTATTCGAGTTTTACCAATGATAATTATTCCAGTACTTATCATTATTAATGATAATACTAAATTAACTTCAAAAGGCTGTTTTAAGAAGATTAATGAAAAAATAATAGTAAAAAGAGGAAAGGTCATTGAAATGGCCAAAGCAATGGTAGTACCTAATTCTTTCTGAGCTTGAAAATAGGAAGTATCTCCTATAACTTGACCAAATAAAAAACTTGCAAATAAAAGAAACCATAACTCCCAAGGTAATAAGAAAATTTTAAAAAAAATATTAAAGATAAATGCTAAAAGGAAAAATGTTATTGTCCCAATAGCTGTACGAATGAAATTAATAAATGTAGGGCTTGCCTTTTTTTCAGTTTTTCGAAATATTACATTGGATACTACAAAGGTTAGCACCGCAAGGATTGCAATCCATTCACCTGCCATTTTTCTCTAGCTCAAAATTTTGTTATTTTTTTATTTTCTCTAATTTTTTTCCAAATTCATATAATTTTAAAAATGCTTTAGCAGCAATTTCCATAGAATTATATACTAAGAATTTATCTTGTACAAGCATATTATATAAAACTTCTCTTGATTTACTAGGATATCGGTGAAGTACGATTACAAATATCTTGTCAAGACTCTCAACATATTCTTTTATTGTATATAAATTGTTGTAATAAGATTTAAAACGCTCACTTTCCATATCACTCCAAGCATCTGTTTCTACTATTACCAAATCAATATCTTCATCTATAGCTGCCTTTGCCAACCCTACAAATTCTTTTCGATGGATTATCCAGGGTAAATCGAAAGGGTTTGATAAACTTCCAATTTTTATCGGGTAAATTTTTTTCAATTTTTCTAAAGCTTGCCCCTCAAAAATTGGCATTTCCAAGCCTAATTCATTAAGCATATCAGTAGCTAATATACCAAAACCGCCAGACCACAGAATAATTAAAGATCGTTTCCCTTTAGGATAAGGGATTTGCTTTTCTAACTTTTTAAAGCGGTTTAAATAACTTGAGAAGTAATATGCATAATCAATTAATTCATCAATAGATGATTGCACTTCAATAAGGGGGGTCTGCTTATAAATGGCATCCCAAATATCTTTTGAAGTTGCTAAAGATCCAGTATGAGTAAGAACTGCTGATTGGCCTCTTTTAGTTTTCCCTCCTCTCATGAATAATACTGGTTTTTTCATACTTTTTAAGACTTGTAGGAGTCTCTTTCCTTCCTTCTTATATAATATAGAAAAACCCTCAAAATATACACAAATTAAATTAATTTCATCATCCTCATTATAGTATTCAAGTATCTCTGAAAACTGTATATCCACACAATTTCCTATGCTAACTCCTTTAGAAAATCTTAAATTATATCTGGTTGTACTGAACTTTATCATTTTTGAATGTAAATCTCCTGATTGAAATATTAAACCAATACTTCCAGTTTCAACTGGAAAGGATGGATAGTAAGCAATTCTACCCTTAGGGTTATATAACCCCATACAATTAGGTCCAATAGCGCGGGTGTTAGGATATTTATCCAAGATTCGCCTTATTTTTCCTTCAATTTGAATACCTTTCTCATCAAATTCAGCTGTACCTGCAGTAAAAATATGAATGAAATTGACATCTTTTTTCTCCAAAAATTCATTTAAAGCATCTATAAGAAGATCCCTACTTACAGATAGAATTAAAAGATCAATTGAATCAATTGGGATGTTACTAATCGATTTGTAGCATTTAATATCGTGAATTTTATCCTCTGAGGAAGATATCAGATATAAATTATCTAAATTGAATCCTTGTCTTTTAAATCCTTCAATGAAAAAAGAAATTTTTTCTTTTGCTTCTAAAATAACAACTGTTTTTGGATTAAACAACGAATCGAAAGTGGACATTATTTGTTTATTCCTTGTTCTCTTTTATTAATTTAGTATTACATTTATAACAATATTTGGGAATCGACTTAAATTGAGTTCCACACGTTGGACAGATCATTGTAGTTTCTTTTTGAATTGCGTCTAAATCTTCTTTTGTAATAGTTAAATCTTTCTTTGATAATATATTTAATAAAAAAGATAATCCAATTGAAATTGAAAAAATTATAATGCATAAAACAATTGATTTTATTATAAGATTAGGAAATTCTAAGTTAAAATAATCGGGAGAATATCTGCTTAAAAATATATAAAAGAAAAAGTTTGGTAGAAAAAATATTAATAAATTCGTTGAGTAGGCTTTTCTTACATTTCTATAAATAAAAATGGGAATTAAACCCACTAAAATCCAAACTAAATAGATAAAAATCAATTCAAACCAACTATTATATAAAATGTAATTTGCTAAAAACTGGATAATCTGTCTATGAACTTCAGAAGTTAGGGAGTCAAAAGCAATATCAAAATGATATTCAAAAATAAGTAAGAATAAACTCAAGATTAGGAACTGAGTACAAATTATTATAAATTTATTTTTAAAAATTTTGGGTAATTTCATAGTTAATTAATTAAATATAACAAAAAATTAAATTCTTTTAAAAAAAAAGTAGGAAAATGTTAAAATTATGTCTAAATCGTAAAATTTTTAATATTTGCTTGCTTATTTTATTTACAGTGCTGGGTTCATTAAACTATTTCTTTAGAAATAAATTAACCAAAATTATAAGAGGATGTTATCTTCTATGATAATTTCTTTTTCTCTAACAAGAATAATTCAATTTAATATTAAAATTTAAAATTATGAGGTCTTTTGCATATGAGCTATAGTTTTTCAAGAACAAAGATGATCGAAAAAATAAAGTTTGGACTGTTATCTCCAGATGAGATTCGTAAAATGTCAGCTGCGCGTATTATAACGGCTGACACATATGACGAAGATGGGTTGCCGATTCCTAGTGGTCTCATGGACCAACGATTAGGAACAATCGAACCTGGTCAGAGGTGTCAAACGTGCGGTAATTTAGTAAGCAATTGTATGGGACATTTTGGCCATATTGAACTAGCTAGACCAGTTATCCATGTAGGATATGCGAAAAGAGTATTAAAAGTATTAAGATCTATTTGTCCTGAGTGTTCTCGATTGATGTTAACAGATGAAGAAAAAGAAGGGTTTCGAAAAGATCAAGTTAAACACCGCAAAATGTTTTTTGAGGGGGATGAAGAAGTTGCTAGATTGGTAT
>JBATUM010000249.1:0-42652 GCA_049671145.1 Promethearchaeia archaeon | reverse complement strand
TAGTAAGGGTTGGCTTCAAATGCTCATAAAAAGATATACTAATCCTTTTGGTAAATTTAATTGGATGGGCCGAAATATACCACGCTTTGCTAAAACTGTGATTAAAAGCGGAAATGATATGCTTCATTCAATGGGAATGAGTAAATCGATAATTTCTGATGAATTAAAAGAATTTATGGAACACGGAATACCCGATACATTATTCTTACCTAAAAAATCTTATAAAAAAATCGAAAATATCATCTATACTAGAAAAACAAAAAAACCGGCGAAAATCACCATTTAAATTTAATTGATTATCTTAAAATTTGATAACAAGATATAAGCCATTAAATTAATCGAGATACTAATTTTCAAATATTTTATAATTATTATGAATAAAATTCTTAGCATCTTTAATCTAAACATTTAAATTATTAAGTTAGCTGTTAGAAATTTGGATGCATCATATTTTTTGATTAATATGTGATAAATTGCTTATTTTGAAAATTTATCACACTTTTTTTTAATAAAAAAAAATTATTATTATTTGAAAACTCAAATTTTTCCTTCTTTTCGTAAAGTTTCCAAATATGCTTTTTCTTTTTCTTGATGTATTTTATGTAGTTCAATTTTCTGCTTTTTCCATTCAGGACCATGTAAGGGAAAGTATTTTATAGCAAGAGCCGCTAAAAGTATAAATATTGCTGGGACAATGCAAAATCCTATCATTATTCCTAGTTGTGCACTTGGAGTTTGTACTGTGGCTTTATTATCAAACCCAAAAGCATCAATAATTACTAGGAATAACCATGGTGCTAGAGATACAGCAGGCTTGGTTAGCAACGCATTTACCCCAGAATAACTTGTTTCACGGCGCTTTTTAGTTAAAACCTCATCGTGATCTATAACATCCGCAATAAGCATCTGTCCAGTCATGTAGTAACCTGAAAACCCAATTCCCAGAAAAATCATGCCAAGAATGGCTGATCCGAAGAACCATCCAATCCCAAAGAATAATATGAAGGCTGAGCCAATCAAAAAAAGAATAATCATGTACACTTCATGCAACTCACGTTTGCTTAGGATTTTATTATAAACAACTGTAAATGCAAAAACAAATAAAAAGAAAATCGCTAATGGTACCATACCCATAATCCCTCCAAGTTCTAACACAAAACTAAGGTAATAGAAAACAGCTGTAGTTAAAATATACTGTGCTAAAGTAGTACAAAAATTTGCCACTTCAAAAATCAAGAAAGGTTTATTTTTGAAAGTTTCAATTAAACCTCTCCAATAACCTAACGGTTCTTCGAGTTGCGTATACTTTCTTTCTTGTATAAAATAACTGCTCACAAACAAAATTAATCCACAAATTATTCCAATGATTACCATAGTAGTTAAAAAAATCTCTATTGGTGGTACGTCCTGTGAAGTTAATAATAGTATTGGAAGTAAAAATGTGATTAACGTTCCAAGAGCACTAAAAATTGATCCAAATACCATTATACTCGCACGAGATTTCGAAGATACAGCCATTTCCGCAGGCAATGAATAAGTAATGAGACCTATCATTGTAAAAATCGTGTCAAAAGCATAAAGGATTATTAAATAGTTTAAAAATAAAGCTATTTCATCATTTACATTTACTAATGGAAACCAACATAACAAAAATAGAATTGTATATATTGGTGATCCAAAACGAAGATAAGGAATTCTTCTCCCATATTTTTTAGATTTGGTACGATCTTCTATAAAACCAAGAAGAGGGTCATTTATTGCATTCCATACTATAAATATGATCCATGCTAATCCGGTCCAATATTCAGATAGTCCAAGAGTAACATTATAGTAATAAGTAATTGGTCCTAGACCTAAACCTGATAATATTCCACTAGCTAAAGTAGCTCCTCCAAAGGCATATTTGGATTTTGCTGGAATTTTTTCCTCAATTTCCATACTTACAGAATTAGTTTCTGTCATTTTTCTCATAAATTATGTTAAATGTTTAAAATAATATTCTACGCTATTTTATAAAAATCTTTCAGAGTTGTCTCTTTTAAATAGAATTATGTAAAGTTTTCCTTAACATGCAAAGTCAAAAACTGGAGTATTTTAATGGACCTTTCTTGAAAAAGAACAAAGTATTTTATCGACACTATCAAGAGAACATTGTAAAACGATGTAATAATAAAAATACTCTGGTTGTTTTACCAACTGGTTTAGGAAAGACAATTATTGGCATTTTACTCATCGCAAAATCTTTAGAAAAGTATCCAAAGTCAAAAATAATAATTTTAGCTCCGACTAGACCATTAGTTTCACAACATAAATCATCATGCCAAAAATTTTTAGATATTGAGACAGAAAAGATTACTGCATTTACAGGAAAAATTCAGCCGGAAAAAAGAATAACTCTATTTAATAATTCAAAAGTGATAATTTCTACTCCTCAAGTAATTAAAAACGATATCGAAAGAGGTAGATATAATCTAAAACATACTTCTTTACTGATTTTTGATGAAGGACATCGAACTAAAGGCAATTATGCTTATAATTTCATTTCAAATGAGTATATAAATACATGTTCAGATCCATTAATATTGGCTTTAACAGCATCTCCAGGTAAAGATTATTCATGCATCCAACAATTATGTGATAATCTATTCATTGAGAATGTTATCTTCAAATCCTATGATGATGGGGACGTACAAAAATACATTTATAATATTGATACTTTTTTAGAGTTTGTAAATGTTCCAATTAAGGTTTTGGAAATTAGTGCTATTTGGTATAACTTATTTGAGAGATATTTAAGACTATTTATTGATTGGAAATTAATTCCTCCCAATAAAAAGTATTATTCAAAAGTAGAGTTTCTAGGAATTGCTCGAGATTTAACATTATCATTAAGATATGAAAATGGTTATGAGCCTGACTTATCAGAGGAAGATTATACTAGTTTATTATATCATCAAGCCCCTAAGGTTATTGATATAATTAGAGAAGAAGCAGTTAATATTCAAACCATTTATTCTTATTGTTCTAGCTGCATTAGCCTTCTTCATGGTAAAGATTTGCTAGAAACCCAAAATCATTCATTATTTAAATCGTTCTTAGAAAGAATAAAGTCAAAATCAGATGAGAATATATTATCTGCAAAAAGAATTATTCAATCAGAACACTATAAATTCATAGAAAATCTGCTAGGAAATACCTCAGATGAGCAATTATGTCATCCTAAAATAGAAAAGATAATTTCGATAGTTCAAGAGGAAGTTCAAGAATATAACAATCATAAAATCTTAATTTTCACCCAATTTCGTGAAATGGCAGACTATCTAAAAAATAAAATTAATAACCAAATTAACACAAAATTACAAGTAGAGAAATTTATTGGTCAAGCTTCTAGATTTAATGATTTTGGATTTTCTCAAAATAAGCAAATAGATATTCTTGATAAATTTAGATCGGGAGAAATCAATATATTAATCGCAACCAGTGTTGCAGAAGAAGGTCTTGATATTCCAAATGTAGATGCAATAATTTTCTATGAACCAGTTCCATCTGAAATTCGTTTAATTCAAAGAAGAGGAAGAACTGGAAGAAATTCTCCAGGTAGATGTTACATTCTCCTTACTAAAGGAACTGTAGATGTGCCTTTTCATAAAGTTGCCACTCGAAAGGAAAAGACAATGAATTATATTCTTTCAAAGCCTAGTAATTTGGAATTATGTAAAAACCTTGAAAGGCATGAAATTGATTTTCAAAAAAAGTTAATTTATGGTGATAATTTAGACTATATCAAAAATTTTAAAGAACGTAGAGAGAGAGAAAAAGAAATTCTTGCTGATCATTCGCTTGAAGACATAATTACAGAAATTGATAATTTTGCTAAAAGTAATGAATATCAAGAATTAAAAGAGTATGGAATAATATATGTCAATGATTTAATTAAATTAAATAAAAGTAAATTAAAAAAATCTTTATTAAAAATGAAAGGAAGCAAAAATAATCAATTTAAGAAAAAAAGTCCTAGTATAAATAACAATATTAGAACTCTTATAAATATAATAAAGACTTATGGCCAAAATGGAAAACTTAACTTTTCAGCATTTCAGGATCTTGCCCGTGAAGAAGAGATTTATGATAATAAATTCTATATACATTTTAATCAAGCATGTTATTTAGGTTATATTAGAAAACAAGCTGAAAAGGTCCAACTAATTTCTGATTATGAATGAGGAGGGCCATTATAATTTGAGAATCATATTTTTTCTTGCTTTTTTCGCTTAATTAATAGATATAAAACAAGTATTATTATTAAAACGAATAATAGTATAAATATAACTGGTCCAGTAAAATTGAATAATGAGAGCGTAATAGATAAAATTGCTGCTAGGAATGCAAAAATACTATAATTTTGGCTTGCAAAACTCCTTAGGCGCCTCCAGAACATATAAAATCTAAAATTCATCTTCTTCATAACCTCTAGTTCAGATTCATCTACTTTATCTAATAGATCTGGATTTTCATAATACAATCCAATACGAGGATCATATTTTCCTTCTAATTTCCCTGAACTAATTAAAGAAATTAAATGTTCTTGAATTTTCTGTTTCTTTATTTTTAACTCGTTCTGTAAAAAGGTTATTGTCAAGTATTGGTCTGCCACAGCTTTAATTGCCATTGAAACATATGATTTGATTATCATCTCATCTAGAGATTTAACTTTTTCATTCATTAAATCACGAAAACCTTTAACAAACTGCTCAAAATCTTCCAGTAAATATTTGTTCTTAGTTTCGAAATTCTTTGACTTTCTTTCATATTCTCTAACTAAATTTTTTATGTTTTTTGAGATATCTCTAATTTCTAATTCAATTTTCTTTTCTCTTTTTTGTACTTTTACATGAGCTCTTTTAAATTCTTTATATTCTATGTAATCTTCAACTCTTGTTTGAAGTGTTCCTAATAATTGACTTAAACGTATTTTTATTTTACTTATTTTGTCTAATAATTCACTTCGATAGGTCTCATCCTTCAATATATTAATATCTTCAGTAATTTTATCCAATTTAGCTTTGTATAAAGCTCTAAATTCATTCTTTTTTAAGACATAAAATTCCCTTATTTCAGTTTCGAGCCGTTTGAAACTAGAATTTTTAGTTAGTGACACTCTTAGTTTTTCATTAATCCTTTCCTCAGTATGCTTTATCTTAAGATCATATTTATTTTTTTTAGATTCAAAAAGTTCAATAGCCTTCATATAAGAACCAAAATTTTCGATATTTTCAAAAATTTTGATATAATTATTTACAAAATCTAAGTTTAACAAATTATAATCTTCTGAAATAAAAATCTGAAACTCATTAAAGAAATTTAAATTAGCTTTTATTTTTTGAATTGCCAGCTTTCCATTTGTTATTATATTTTCTAATTCTTTTTTAGTGTTAAGGTTTTCTGCTCTATCTTCATTAATTTGAAGTTGGTTTACTTTGGCTTCATACTGAATTCTAACTTTGTTCTCTAAATCCGAATATTCTTTTATTCTATTCTCTAGTTCTAGTATATTGACCGCTAATTTTTTATTTCTAACTCCAGAATCATAGAGTGCTAAAATCTTACCAATTTTTTCTTGGTGTAATTTTAAAAGCTTAGTATCAATATAAGTGTTCAATTCCTTGTTTTTATAATAATCCTCATTATGAACAAGCATTGATTTCTTTTCTTCATTTAAATCACCCTCAATCTTAGAAAATTCTATCATTTCTTTAATGAGAGGTATTACTGCTTTACATTTTAAATTTAATTTATTTGCAAGCTCTGTAATATCTACTTTATTGGTTTTTTTCTCTTTAGTCCATATTTCTATTTCACTAATGATAATTTGATTAACATAATTCTCTTTTAAATTATTAATTTCAGTTGTCAGATAGTCATAAAATGTTTCCCATTGGATAATTGCAATTGAATTATGATCAAAACTTTGTATTATAGTTTTTAAATTATTTAATTTTTTCAAAAAGATTTTGTACTTATCATCTAAGTCTATGACTATTCTGTCAAAACCATCGATGACATCCTTGATTTTTATGATTTTTGCTTCACTTAGTTTAGTTTTGTAAAATTTTAATCTAATCTTGAATCTTTGAATTTGTTCGGATATAAAATTATCAAAATCTTCAATTTTAGCTTTATTTCTCTCTTCCAATACTTCATCCTTTAGCGATTGAACTTGTTCTGCTATCAAATTAATAATTGATTCTTCTATTACGTCCAATTTTTCTTTTAAATATTGAAAAAGAAGGAAGAGTTTTTGACTATTTTTAATTTGATTTGATACAACTATTCTAAGATCCTTTATTTCCTTTATTTTTTGATTTAATAAGATTTCAGGATCGTTTTTAATGATCTCAAAAGCTTCTTTGAATTGATTCTGAGAAATTTTTTCATCGGCCTTTTGTTTTATATAAGATATTTCTATTTCAATTTCATCATTAATTCCATCAATTTTTTCGCTTTTTTGCTCGAAAAATTTAAATCCCTCATCATAGTAGTTAAAAATCGACTCGAATTCTTCTTTTAAGTTAACCCAATTATCGATAATTCCCTTATGTTTCTTGAAAACGTTCTCTTCTTTTATTGTAATTTGTTGTGATATTTTATAAATCGTGTGATCATACTTCTCTACATAATTCGAGATTTTATTAAATTCACCAATTATTAAATTATAATTTTCCTTAATAAATCCAGATTCAAGCTTCTCTCTAAAAAATTTTCTAAATGAATCTAATTCTTTTTTAATGAATTCTCCTATTTCAAAAATTCTATTTTCTAATTCATCTAAAATACTTTTAAATTTCTTTAATTCTTCTCTTTCTGAAATTTTTTCTTTTAAATATTTCTCAACTTCATTTAGCTTCTTCTGCATTATAGAGTATGCTTTTTTCCATTGATTAATTTCAGTTGCTAATACTGCTTGAATATTGATATATTTCATATCTTGACTAAACGAATTTTCAATATTTTCATTTAGAAAATCAGCTTCCAATAATGCATTTCTCAAAATAAATTTCAATCGTTCTTTTGCATAGTCAATTTCGTCTAGAAGTAAATATGATTCAATTTCTTCTTTAATCTGAGTAGAAGTATTTTTTAAAGATAAAGTCATGTTATAGATATCATTCTTAATATCGCCCAATTTTTCTTTTTCTTCAAATAGCTTCTCTGTATTTATTTTCACATCAGAAGATATAATATCATCTAGAAGAAAATCCAAGTAAAAGTAATATTTTGATTTTCCTAGAAATTTTGATTTAGTTCGAATATTTCCCTTGAAAAAATTCTTTTCCATCATATCATTGATTAGAGGAATAACATCCTCTTTCATTTTCAATGATTCAAAATGATAAGATGACTTATAATTCTTTAGAATGTCAGAAAGACATATTATGCTATTTTCCTTTAACTGTTTACTTATTTCATTCGCAACAACTTTTAATCCATCATCGAGAGTTCTAAGAAAATTATTAAATTCTAAGGTATTATTTATGTTTTTTAGCTTAAAATTGTAACTTAAATTGATATATAGGATGATCTCTTCAATTCCATGCGTTAATCCAAAAGCCGATTTTATATCTTTAATATCTACAAATCCCTCTTTTTCTAATTGTTTAAAAATCAGCCTTTCAATCTCTCCAATAAACTTTTTCCATATAAAAGATAAAAGTATAGTGATCTTAGACAAATTAAGGAATATGAGTGAAGCTTGCTCATTACTACTTTCAAAAAGTGTCTGAATATTTTCGTTGATGAATGAATAGATTCTGGCAGAATTGTAATCCATTAGCCAGGAAAAATGATTATAAGTATAAATTATCCAAAAAGTATCATCAATATCTCCTTCTCCGTTAGAGAAGTTAAACCCACCGTCATATTTTTGAAATTGATAGAAATATTGAAGTTCCTTATCTTTTACCTCTAAATCCAGATTTAAATATTTAAGAGATAAATATTTGAAGAGCATGGAAGGATTTTTTTTTCTGCTATTTAAATATGTACGGAATTGTTCTTTAAATAATCTAACATCTGAACCTATGAGTGTGAGAATTTCAAGGATATAATAAAAGGTCTTTGAAGAAAATGGTTTTTTATGAATTTCACATTGTTTATCAAGACAATGGAGAAAAATTTCACCTTTTTTATGTTCATATATAAAATTTTTAACTTTTCTTACAAGATCATTACTTCCTTTTGAGATAAGATATTCTTCTAGCAATCCTAATATATGCAAACTAGATAGAGCATAATATAAAGACCAAATATCAGGTACAGCTTTAGATTGAGGATTTAATTTAAAACCTATTTGATCCTTCTCTAAAATATTTACTCCACATGCTTCAATGAAATCATAAAAGTCATGCTTTTGAGCAGTGAGATCCTCTTTTAGATACTTCCCTAATAAGAGAAACCAATATAAGTACTCTAGGTCTAAACTAGGCTCTTTAAATAGCGTTTTAGCTTTTGATTGGTAAAGATTTATGATTTTATTATAATAACTTAGATGAAAACTCCCGATTCTTTTTCTATCCAATAGTACAAACGATTCAAAAGGTTCTCTTTTGAATTCCGTAATGTACGGATACGCAGTTTTCTTTTCTACGTTTGACAAATAAATATCCCCATAAATCTTTTTAATTATAATGATAATTTGTACATTTATTTTTTGTCATTGATAGAACTAATTTATAGCAAAAAATGATTAATAAAGATTTATCTAATTATTTATTGTTTTATTTCAATTAAAAAAGCCAAAAGTACATAAAGTTGATAAAAAGGTTCAATTTTGTTAATGTCCCAAGATTAAGAGATAAAAAAAAATTAAATTTAGAGTTCTCTATAATGGAGGATCGCTATCGAAGCTCAATGTTTTATTAATACCCATATTATCATCCCACATTGGATTCTGAATCAAAAATAATGGCATTCCACGAGCAGCTGGAGGCCAATGAAAGGCATGATTAAAAGCAGCTTCAATAGTTGCAGAGTCATTTAAAGCATCCCAAAACATGTGAAAGAACCAAGAACCTGCAAATCCATCAGGGTTCATATTATTTATATAATACCAAGCAAGTAAATTCGAAGAAGCGCTAACCATTATACAATTATCTATATCATACCAGCTCTGACCAATATTAGCATCTGCATTTAGAAAATTACCACTAAAGCAACAATCCACATTTATCATCATTCTCTGACATTCTATATCTTTCACTAAATCATAAAATTCAAATTCAGTTATCCAACTATTATCTGCTTCGAAGTGGAATGTAGCATTTCCATCTGGGAGTACTTTATTAGAACCATGATCAACCATGTAAATTATCAAATAATCTTCTGGATGTATCTTTGAAGCAAAAGAACCTGTGTAGGAAACATTTAATTCTTGCTTGAATCTAGTTGCTGTAATACTATCATTCGCTACATCGATTATCGCGGGTTCTCCATCATGAATTAAGTCATTGGCATATTTATCACGTGAACTTATATCTATAATTCCATCTGCGTCATCCTTATAATATAACATCAAAAAGATATTTTCATCTGTATAGCCATGATTTTTCAATATCCAATATACTTGTAATGCTTGAGCAGGAAATCCATCTGAATTTATGCCTGGAGGTGGAGGTGTAGTACCAGTAGGATTGTCTAAATCAACTAAAACCCATTTGTATATTTCAATGTTATCAAAATATACAATATCAACTAATGGAATGAAGTTACTCACATTAACTTTTAATACTAATGTTAAATCTGTAATATCATTTCCAGTTTCATTATTGCACACACCAGTTATATTTAAAGTAAACCACTGATTAAATTGAGAGCTTACATTAGTGGACCAATCTTCCCTAACTACATTATGATCTGAATCTAACCATTTTAGACCAATTTGAACACCTTTACTACCTATTGGATGTAAGCCCGGATTCTGTATAAAAATATCCGCTGTGATATTGTAAAAAGCATAATTGTATAATGGATAATGATCCGAAAAATTAAGTGAATAATTGCCGATGGTTGGACCAGGAACAATGCTTAAAATAGCTAAGGATTCATTTAAAAAAGCGTATTCGCCATAACTATTTAATGTGTTACTATAGGTCCAATTCCCTGTTCCTTTCGCGAAATTATCAAGATTAGAATCATGCCCATCATTAAACGGTTCCTCAGGTTCTGAACCAAAAAAATCATTAGCACTGCAACAAATTAATGCTTTCCTTTGACCTACATATACTCCTGGACCGGGAAATAGAAATACCAACAATAATGTAGTAGTTAATCCCGCAACAATAACTAAAGTAGCAATAATCGCAATTGCTTTTTTCTTTTTCATAAACCTTCACAAAATTGAATTTCTATGCTAATAATATTTTATTAGTATTTTTTTAAATTATACCTTAAAAGAAGATTAGAAAATTTATCAATATAAATATTGGCTAACTTTCCCTAAATTGTCCAATTATTTATTGGAAAATTTGAGGAAAATAATTGCTTTCAACCCTTATAAATCTAAATTTAAATAAATTAGTCTTAAATTTTAAAAGAGAATCTAAAAATCTTTACTTTAATATATTTGAAGATCATTTCCAGAAACGACTTTTCCATGGTATTTTTTCTTAACTTCAGTTAAAAGATCCTCTTCACTAGCACCCCAAAAAAGTTGGTGATAAAGAATTAATAAACCAGGTTTTACATTAGAAGCGATCTCAGCAAGTTCGTAGGAGGATGTATGTACGCTAGAATGATATGTTCTCCATTCAGCAGGTAATTTTTCACACATTTTTGATGAATAAACTTCATGAACCAAAATATCACATCCCTTATAATAATCAATACACTCATCAAAAGGAGCAGTATCGCCTGAAATGATAATTGTTTTGTCTGATGTAATGAATTTAAAGCCAAGTGAAGTTATACTGCCATGGTTGACAGGAAAAGCTTCTACATTTATGTAATCATCTTCATAAATGATTCCAGATCTTACTTCTTTAACTTTAACTTGATATCCATTATCATTTGCAGGTTCTAATCCATCCAACCTCTCTTTAATATCACGATTATATGCCTTAAGAAGGTAATCTGTCATTTCTTGGGTTCCGTGAGGACCATAAATCTCAAGTGGGTTAGATCGCCCCATCACCCATGGTGTTAGGATAAGATCTGGATATCCCAATGTGTGATCTGAATGTAAATGCGTTAAAAATCCTTTATTCAATCTAGAAGTTTTAAAAGCTTTGATACCTAGATTAGAAAAAGCCGCATAAGTACGCCGAGTGATGCCAACTCCAAAATCTATTAAATAGGCTGCATCTTTTACAATTATAGCTACTGATGGACCAAACCGCATTGGATCAGGGTTGGGATTCCCTGTTCCTAAAAGAACTATTTTTGATTCTTTAAAATTAAGATTCATTTAATCAACTTAATAAATTATAAAATAATCGATAATAATTACTAAGAGCTTATTTATTATCAATTTTATATATAGGGTTTAGTCTTAAATAGTAGTAGAAATCTTGTTTTTGATTGTCTTTAGTTATGACAATATATAAAAAAGAAGAAAATCAAAAAAATAGTTTAATAGTTAATAAGTTCCTTATTTTTTCTTTTCGGAATCTGCTTCAAATTCCCTTATAGAGGGGGCCAAGAAATCTTTTTCAGTCGGGTTCTCCAAAGTTTCTAATAAATTATATTCAGTAATCATTTGTAAAACACCCATAACTTTCATGCCATGATCGTATAGTTCATTAGCATCCGTTAGATTCCTCCAGCAAAAAGGACATTCAGTTGTTAAAATATCTGCTTCTACTGCATTTGCTTCATCACACCGTAAACTAGCAGTACGTATTGAGAAATCAGGATATCCTGCACGGACACCACCACCTGCTCCACAGCACATACTATTCAGTTTTATACGATACATTTCCTTGAATACGATTCCAACATCTTCCTCGAGCTTTCTAAGAATAATTCTTGGAATTTCAAACCATTCATCAATTTTCTCTTTGATTTTTCTCATATCGAACATTAAATTCTTGCTTTGTTTGATAAGTTCTTGCTCAAAATCAACCCCAAAATGCCTTCCCGTATGACATGGGTCATGATAAGTAATGATTTTTCCTTTTAACTCTTTATTTGGTTTGAATTTGATTTTTTCTTGTTGGATTAATCGTGCAACTAATTCAAATGCGTGTTGTGTTTTGAAAGTTAGTTTGGAACCCTCAGGCATCCATTTTGGATAATCTAAAGTGATTGTCCTATAACAACCAGCACAACTGAAATAAACCATTTCTAAATCTTTAAACGATTCAAGGTTTTTATTCATTAATTCTTGTGCAGTTTCAACAGCGCCAATTCTGAAAAATGGACTTCCACAGCATACTTCATCTCCAACTAATGTAAAGTTGATGCCCAACATTTCAAATAGTTTCGCAGTTGCTATTGCGACTTCCACTTGACGGTATGATGCAGTACATCCTACATAGTATCCAATTTTTGCATCTTTATTATTAACAAATTTCTCTAATCCCGCATCTTTTGCCCATTTAAAGCGTTCTTCAGCCTTTCCACCGTAAGGATTATTGAGTTCCTTTACAAGCCTATCTACTAAAGCATGTTTTTCAATCATTGGAATACCCGCTTCATTACATGCTGCTCGTAATGATTCGATAATATCAACAGTTGGAATTTTATTTTCACATTGAGCACTGCATTGTCCACAAGTAATACAAGGCATTATAACATCCCTTACTTCATCAGAAAAATCTAAATCTCCGCTTAAAATTGAACGAGCAATCCAAATTTTACCAGCGTTCCAAAACGCTTCCCAACCGTATTCTATTCCAGCTGGACATGCGTCAACCATTCCTTCATAAAGAACTGTACCCTGTTTACCTGTATATTCCCCTATCCCTTCTCTACTAGGCTCTCCCGAATAAGCAAACCTACAGGCTTTACAGTGGATACACTTATATATTTCCTTCTCTAATTCTTTTAATCTTTCCATTCCAGTTTTAGCCATTTTTTTTTACCTCCTTACTCAATTATGGAAGAGCAAGTCTTCCGGGATGCATAATTTGATTAGGATCAAACATCTTCTTTATCATCCTCAAATATTTCCAATACATTCCTGCTTGAGAATAAGTGAGAGGTGCGTGGATGTATGGATCTGGACGATAATTCAACCATCCTTGCTTAAGCGCGTATTCTGTTGTTTCTCTATTCATCTCTTGAACTTTTTCGAAATCTGATTGTTTTGTGCTATCGAAACAAATAATTGGCATACAAATTGCTTGCCTACAACGCTCAATACTAGCAATCCACATTACTGGTGGAAATCCTCGATCTTCCATAGCTTTACAGTACATTTCAGCAAAATGGGCACATTCGTTCCATGGGGTATAGAATGTGATGAATAAAAATCCTGCCTCCCAGAATGAATAAGGGACCGCAATCTTATTGGGTTTTTTCAATCTGCTTGCGATTTGTTTGGGATGTAGTTCCTGAGGTTTTATACTATCAGGGTCTTTAGCTCTATTTTTCTTAAAATCTTCAGCCATTTTATTGATTTTATTAACCACATAATCTAACTCTTCTTGAGTTTGTGCCCAGCACTCCCAATTCATCCACCACTTACTAATTCCTAGCTGCTCGTAGAATTCATAATCGTGAGGAACTTTATCTTTTGGCCAACGTGCCATTACTAATGGATAATTCCCACCTTGAACCATAACGGTGTTGTGTGCAATTCCAAATTCTTGTTTTCCAATTTCAAGTGTTAGGTTCTGCATATCCTCAGGATTGGACATGCCCCACACAACTACAGTCTTAAATTTTGGATGTGGATATATTTTAACTGCAACTTTAGTCATTACGCCTAGAGCTCCTTGTGAACCCATTAAAAAGGACCAGATATCTGGACCTAGTCCGTATTTATAGAACGGTTTCGCAAATGGAAGAGCCCAAGAGCCGGTTCGCACAATATCTCCATTTGGAAACACTATCTCACCGCACATAAAATTATCACCTTGTGGACCAACGGAGCTAGTGTAAAGGGAAAACCCTCGATCGATAGCATCACCCATTACGGTAGAAGCTGGTGGAGCACCGTCTGGTACGGGAGGCGCCCATTCTGGATAATTCTTGTGCATGTAAGCCCACAGCTCTCCAATCGTGACTCCCGGTTCGACTACAACATATCGATTCTCTGTATCGACTTCGATAATTCTATTCATTCTACCTAAATCAAGCATAACTCCAGCAGGCTTAATAGTTGGACACGCAAAACCGCCAGATAGTCCGGCTGAAATCGGTGAGACTGCGATTTTTTCTGCAGAGCAGTAAAGTAGTATTTTACGAATCTCTTCTACGTATTTAGGGCGTATGACGATATCAGGAATTTGTGACTCTAATCCCATTACAGATTTGGAAAGATATGACGCTGTAATTGCCTTATTATTGGTAGCATAATCTTTTCCCACAATACCAATCATAGCTTCTAAATCTTTTTTATCTGCTAATTTATAGCTCATAAACCTTAACCTTTTAACCAATCTTCATATTTTTTGATTTTTTAAGTTTAACAAATTATTTTAGAAAATTAAGTACTGAATTTTAAATTTGTTATGGGGTTTTTCAAAAAAAAGAAGATTTTTTCCTATAATTGCAATGATGATTTCTTATAAAGATAAAAAAATTATTTAAAAATCATAATTTTTTTTTCAAAATCAAGATAGAACAACCGCTTTGCTTTTGCTTAATTATTCACAACTTTAGAGTTTTCTATAACTTTCTTAATTACATTATTTAGTTGATCAATGCTGAACGGTTTTTCAATAAAACTCTTTGCGCCAATTGAGAGTGCCCTTTTTTTCACAGAATTATCTGCGCTAATAAATATAATTTTAGTATGCGAATTTAGTCTAGTAAGTTCGAGAGTGGTATCGATTCCATTTTTGATGGGCATTCTGTGATCCATCAAAACTATATCAGGTTTATTTGGTAATGACTTAAAAATATTAATTGCTTCAGAGCCATTCCCTACTTTGCCAATTATCTCAAATCCTTGGGTTTTTAGCATCATTTCATATAATTTTTGCAGGTATATGTCATCTTCTACAATTAAAATTGAAGTTAAATTACTCCACCTCTGGTATCAATATTATAAATTTACTTCCTTGAGTATAATCACCGTCAACTTTATTTTCGACCCAGATTTGTCCATGGTAAATTCCAATTACTTTCTTTACAAGTGTTAATCCCAGTCCCAAACCCTTAATAATGCCCTTGTGATTATAGCCTCTCTGAAAAACTTTTTCTTTCATTTCATTTGGAATACCGATACCGTTGTCGATAAATTCCATTCGAATGAAATTTTTTCCACCAGAAATGGCTTTAGACACCTTTACCATTAATTCTATTAAAGAATTTCGGTTATATCTTATGGCATTAATTAAAATATTTTCAAATACATCTGTTAATATCTCATTTGCATTAACGAATATTTGCTTTTCATCAGAGAGAATTTCAAGATTAATCTTTCTATTTTGAAAGGATTTAATGATATAATTCTTAACTTCATTAAGAACTCCAAATAATTCAATTTTTTTCAAAGGAGATTCAATTTCTTCAATTTCTGAAAGTTTCCTTACATTTGAAATTAAAGTCGAGCCTCTGATAATTTGATCTTTAATAATATCTACAAAATCATTTCCTTTAGTAATATTCATTTCATCTAGTAATAAAGAGAGTAATTCAGTGGATGATTGAATATTTTGAAAAATATTATTAATATCATGAGCGAAAAGATCCTTATAAAAATTAGAACGATTAAAAGCTTCCCGATATCTTTTTTCTGATTCTTTTAACTCGGTTGCAGCTTTTTTTTTATCTGAAATATCCTCTAATATGAATTGTATTAATGATTCGTCTCCTACCTTTGTCAATGATATACTACTATTTACCCAAATTATACCTCCAAGTGATCTATTAATAGGGAATTCCAAATTTTTAATCTTTTCACCATTGATTACTCTTTCAATTATGTTTTCGAAAAAAGATATTAAATTTTTGTTTTTTTCATGAATGAACCAAATTTCTCTAAAATTTCTACCAATTAAATCATCAATGGTATGGTTTGATAAGAAGCTATTTGTAGAGGTGTTACAATCGATTATATCGCCTTTAAGATCTAACAATACTATGCCATAAGGAGAAGTGTCAAAAAGGTGACGAAACTTTTTTTCTGAAGCTTTTAATTTTTTCTCAGAATTTTTTCTTACACTTATATCACGTATTATTGTAATAATTTGATTAACATTACCTTCTATAATTATTGGAATTTTTCTAGATTCAGTAAAATATTTTTTTCCCTCAATAATTGTCTCTTCATCTGTAATAAGTGTTTTTCCAGAAGATAATACTTGTTTATATTCATCAAAAATTTTCTTATGTAAAAAAGGAAATGCTTCATTTAGTTTTTTACCTATAACATCGGTTTGTAAACCTAAAACCTCAAGCCATCTTATAATTGCTGGATTAATAAGAATAAGTCTTAAATCTTTATCAATGACGTGTATAGCATCGCCCATTGAATCAATTGTATTACGATATTGTAGTTCTGAATCTTTTAATTTTTCTTCAGCCTGTTTAATCTTTGTAATTTCATTAGTGATTTCAACAGCGGCTATTACATCTCCTTTTTCATCTAAAACGGGAAATCCTTTGACTAACCATACTCTGCCATCTGGAGTAGTCATTTCTGCCACAGTTGGTGCACAAGTCTCAACTGCAGAAATAACCGGACAACCATGACATTTATCATCACGGTTATTCCAAATCTTATGACATTTTTTTCCAATTAATTGATCGGTAGTTAACCCAACTGAATCTGCTGCGGCTTTATTTGTCCAGATAATTCTATTATTTAAATCTTGATAAACAATATGCTCTGAAATGCTTTCTAATATTATAGATTTTTCGCCTTCAGCCTTTTTCAATAAACTTTCTGCTTCTTTTTGTTTACTGAGATCTTCTGTAAAGACAATAACAAGATTCGGTGGTATAAAGTTATAGGTTGTATAAAGAACCTTCTGTTTACCAGTACTCTTATATTTATAAAGCATTTCTTTTGAAAAATTAATTTTTTCATAAAAACACTTTTTTAGATCCTTAGAGACTTCAGAATCTTCATCATATATGTCTATTAAACTTAAACCTAAATAATCTAAAATTTTTCCTTCAGTAATAATTTCTGCTGCTTTATTACAATCAATTAATTTGAAATCATCATTATCTACTTTCCAGATATAAGTGGGATTAGGTATAGTATTAAAAATTGACTTATAATTTCCGACATTAAAGTCCGACTTAAGATTTTTATTACTCAAAATATTATCAACAGTCTTTATATCTATCAGAAGATAAGTTTGACCTAATTGTTAACCCTTTTCTAGCTAAATAGATAGATAAAAATTGGGTTATTTAATGATTCGTATTATGAAATTTTTTATACACAAATGAGTAGAAAATGATAGAATTAAGATTAATTTTAATTATTTTTTTAAGAATTTTTTTGAAGAATAGCGAATACCAATGAAAAGGAAGAATAATGAAAAAATCAACGCCAAGGGGAGATATCCTACAATTATGTACGCAAAGTTAGGTTCTATAGAAAAGAAATATAATGTTATTGTAACCGCCAAATGTATAAAAGAATTTCCTGTAGCGATTTTCCAATTGGGAGAAAGATACCCAAGGATTAAGTTTGGAAGCAGAAATAGTATGATTATATTTACTGTTGATATTAAAATTAAGGATGGCATAAATCGAGTTAAAAGTTGGGCAGGATTTAAATATTGATTCAACCGAAAAACAGAATAAAGAAAATCCGTAGCGAAAATACTTAAAAAAATAAGTAGATACGATAATGGTGCCGCAATTAACCAAGCAAATAAAAATCTAATTTTTGGTGATTGCATTATTTTACCTTTCATATTATTTTGGATTATTTTTTCCATTTCCTCCTCAAAAACTTTTTCAGGATCGAAATCTGGAGCGAAAGTGTCGATAAAATCTTGTAGAATATCCCTCAAAATAGTTAAAATTAACTGGTTATTATCATTTGAACTAACAATTACAGCACCTAGTAAATTTTCTTCTGAGATGGGAAGTAAGATAAGCTTATTATTTTGTCCTAAATCAACGTTTTTAATTACACTTCCTAATGCTTCCCTGCTAAAATTAGCGATTGATGCGAAAAATCCTACTAAGATATTATCGTCATACTTCTCTCTCATAAAGTTTTTAGAATATAAAACAATTCCATTTTCATCCATAATATAAAGACTCTTAAACATACAATTACCTCATAATTTATTGGTTAAATTCTAAATAATCACCTATTGATGCTTTTGAAATTTTGAAGCTAAAAAGGTTTGCTCCAAACAATTCTGTTAATTTTATTATTAATTTATCAGGATTTTCTTTTATGTATATTTTATATTTTTCATTTTTCCTTTCTTCAATTAACCTATTAACTTCTTCGAATTCATTTATTTTCTTAATTAAATTCTCATCTGCATTATTGAATTCAACTGTAATATATTCACCCGCATATGGTAGTGCATTGATATAATCCTCATGGGTTCCTATTTTAGATACGCTTTGAGAAACAGTTAGAATTTGATCACATTGCGAAGCAATTCCTTCTGGACCATGAAAAATAAGTATTATATGGAATACTTCTTTTATGCGATTCATATATTTGTTGAATTTCTCAAAATCTATTCTATTAAGTAATCCAAAAGGTATTGAAAACATTACTATTGTAGGTGATTGAAGTAATGCTCTTCCAATTGAAAATAATAAAAATTCTAAAGGAGTTAACTGAGAAAATCTTTTTTTCTTTTTATTCCATAAGCCCGTGGCTGTTAAAGAATTTTTAATAAATTCTCTCTTGCGAGTTATTTGTAAAAGTGGAGCTCCTACGAGAAAATCACTCACTAGATCTCCCATTTTAGAAGTTAATCCTGCATTTTTTAAAACTTTATCCAAAGCAACTTTTCTTTCTTTAAGACTCCCCTTAATATCTATACCATATTGAATTGCTTTTTTAAGCTTCATTTTAGTTATTTTCGACTCATAAGCTTGGGGTAAGATAAAAATTCTCTCCATTTCATATGTTGGTAATAATTGAACATATCTACCAAAAATCTCAATTCTGCCTGAAAAATTAGGATCTTCACCTGATATAGCCTCAAAAAGTTTTAATAATGTTAAACTATGCTCAGTATTCTCAAACAATTCTTTATCATAAACAATTCCAATTGATTTACCTCTATGGATCTTAAATGAGATGTCTTTTATACTACCCCCTATTGAAAAATTAACAACCACAAGGTGTTGAGAACTATATTTTATAGGTTCTACTTTTAAACGATCAGTTATAATTTGAGTTAATTTTTCTACTAACTCATATATATGAGGTGGATTTAATTCATTCCAGTCTGTGATGATATCAGATTCGTTAAATTCCCTTTCACTTACTATTCTTGAAAGAGTTTTTGAAAAAGAAAAGGAAGGAATAGTTGGAAATTTTTCAAAATTTATATTAAGCTTTACTACAAAATCAGGGAAATAAATACCTATTTCTCTATGATAAGGAATATTATCTATGGGGAGATTTTCATATATTTCATCAAGGAGTTCTATTTCCTTATCTAAAAGTGCTAAATGTTTCTGAAACTCTCTTCTTATTAGCTTTCTCATTCGACCGATGATTTTTACCGGACTAACAAGTCCATCATCATCAAAATCAGGTTCTACAATGATCTCATCAAAATCGATTTGCTCTTCAATAGGAGTATAAATTTTTAATAAAGGGACTCCCTTCTCAAGAACATCTTTATTTGTAAAGAATAAAACTTCAAAAAAGGACTTTTTATAAACTAAATTTATAATAGAGGCAATTCCAAAAGTATTTTCCCTATATGTCATCCAAAATCGTTTAGAAAAGCGTATAGCGTCTAATATTTTTAACCTAAGGCGCTCTAATTCGCTTATCTTAAAGTTCTTCAATTTTAGGTACCTCCATAGCTTTATATCTAAAGAATTGCTCCATCTTTGAATCAATTTGTTTTAACAATTGAACAGAATCACTACCGATTACATTTTCTATTTTATAAAATAATTCATTTACATTTAAGTTGGTAAAGATTGAAAAATTTGTACCAACCTTATTTTCTAAAACTTTTTCAACGCCTTCAATAGATTCAAGTGATTCTATGGCATTTTCAATGGGCTTAAAAAATTGTAGCTCAACTGAGCGTCCTTTCCCTGGTAATTGATCTAGCAGTTCTTTTGGCTTTCCAAAATCAATCATACCACGTTTTCTACCAAAAATTGCTACATCATTACAAAAACGCGATTCTTCTGGATAATGTGTGATAACTACTAAGGTGGTTTTAAACTGCTCATTAATTTTTGTAAGTGTTAGCCATAAACTCTCCCTTATTATTGGATCTAATCCAGAAGTTGGCTCATCTAAAATAAGAAAAATTGGGGAATGTATCAAACCAATAGCAATACTAACTCGCCTTTTTTCGCCCCCAGATAAATTTTTTACTAATTCATGCATCTTGTCTTCAATATCTAAGCTTCTCAGTATCCTTTTAGATTTACTTATTATCTCTTTTTCAGTCAATCCATATTGATTCCCAAAATATAATAAATTTTCTAAAGTGGTGAAATTATGATAAAGTTTTCCCAAATCTTGAGGTACATAACCATAAATGGGTCGTATTCTTTTTGCTGTTCTCTTACTCATGTTCATTCCATAAATTTGGCAAAATCCTGTTGTTTTTCTCATACCTAGTAAACCCTTTATAAATGTTGACTTTCCGGCTCCACTTTCTCCTAGAATGCCAAGGATTTTACCATGCGATATACTCATTGATACTGAATCAACTATCAATGTCCCACCAGCATATACGCTAAAATTTTCACAGTTTATTGCAGGAAATTGTTGAAGGTATGATGGAGTTAACTTTTCTCCTATTCCAAATAATAATTTTATCCTCTGTGGAATAGAAAGCCTCTGATATAACTTCAATAAAATAAATAATCCGAAACCTATAAGCTCAAAAATAAGAATATAAAATAACATCTCATTCCATGGTTTAGAATCAAAAGTCTGATCATGTTTTAGTTCATCAATTATGACTATTCCATAAGCAGCATTTCTTAAATCTCCTCCAAAACCCGGATTATCTCCAAAACCTCCTGTTTTTTCACTAATACATTCTCTATACCAATTTAATGCTCCTTGAATATCTTCTGGTTGAAAACGATAATCATAGAGAGCCTTAGACGCTAAATATGTAACTAAAAATGTTGATGGTAATTCTATATATTGACCTATAGCGGGTAATAATGAAAAACTTCCATCAGGCATTTGTGCAAGTTTTAAGAATTCAATTACAGCAACCTTAGACATTGGTTCAGTGGAAAAAAATTGGTTAAATATTTCAAGACCGAAATATGTAGAAACTATATCACTATGAAACCCAATAAAAATTGAAAAACCTCCATCTGGATTTTGACATGATTTTATCCAATGTGAAAGGTTATTTCGATCAATTAAATGACTACTCTGAAGTATATCAAGCGAAATTAATGCCCAATATGTACTTTCAACCGTAGAAACATTTGTATTGATTAAATTTAGGAAAAAGTTATAATACGGGCCAAATAAGGAAAGCAAAAAATCAACATCATTTCCTATTCTAAAACCTCCATCAGGATTTTGGAGACCTACTAAATAATTTATGGTTATTGATTTATTTTGCTCGTGAAATTGATTTAACTCATACGGATTAATAAAATTGATTAAATTCAGGGCACAATATGTCGAAAAAAGAGTAGAATTTAGATCTGGTCTTGAACCAAAGCCACCATCTTCTATATTATAACAATTATAAACATAAACTAATATATTTTCGGCCTGTGTTTCATTAATCCATCCATATAAATTTTCAGGATTATAATTTCTTAATGCTAAAACTCCAAAATAGTTATATTCCAGAGTAATATGACCAAATAAAGAATTTAGTGCTTGGTGATCATGCAACCAGTTATAATAATTAAGTTTTATTTCATTTATTCTATTTTCAATACTGGGTGTAAAAGTATATGATTTTTCTAAAATTGATAAGGCTTTCATTGCAGCCCATCCATAATTAAAGTCTGAAGGGGTTGTAAAAACTGGATGCTGGCCAAAACCTCCATCTGGATTACTGCAATTTAAAATGAAATCGAGAGTATTAGTTTCATTGAACAGGGGTTCAATTGTTAAATTTAATAAATCCAGAGATGCTAAGCAGTAATATGTAGATTCAATATCAGATATAACCCCAAGATTATTCCTAAAGCCCCCATCTATATTGTATAATGAGCTAATATAGAATAATAGTGCTGATTCACTGGCAATATTATAAGTCATGTTCATGCCAATATAAGCTTTGATTCCATGATAAGTGGTTTCGGGAGTAGGTATTAAGGAGAAATCAGTTAAAGTATACCCCCCTGTTATTACCCATGTAGAATTTATATATTTACTTATATTTTCATTATTTAATATCGAAATTCCCGAAAGAATTTGGGCTAATTCAATCGCATAAGACGTTGAGATGATATCTGAATAATTCAAAAAGGGAACAACCCTAAATCCCCACCCATTTCCATTCAATGAGTCATTTAGATAATTAATAATTTCTGTTGTTTTATTTTCCATTATTTTACGACTAAGATAAGATTTATTCGCCACCTCAATTGTTTTTATTGCTTCATAGGTAGAAATCATGTTCCCTAAACCACCTATATCTGAATAGGCTCCATTAATATTTTGCTTTTCAAATATGTAGTCGAAAAAGAAATTTGGGGACAGTTTTTTAATCAAATCATTTCTTAAATTGTTGGGATTTATTAAACGAGAATCCGTATTATTCACATGTGTGAAATTAATAGAATCAATAGCTCTAAAATTTGTATATATGTTTGGTTCTAAAAATAATCCGTCATCATTTTGATGGGATTTGGTAAAATAGGCAGCATTTCTTTTGATATATGCCACACTTTCTTCATCAATATAAGAAATAAAGCGAGTGTTTACAAGAATTAAGGTGAGGATTGGAGTTCCAATAAGAAGAAATAAGATAATAAAATTTTTTAATCTTCTTTTACCCGTTCGGCTCAGTTTTATAATCAATCAACACCTCCTTTTTTTAATTTAACTTTTTTCTTTCTCCTCTTCTTCTTGAACCCTAATTTGAAAGAACCTCCTAAAACTGGCTATATCCCTACTCATTGATTTAATTTTGATACCCTTATTAATTAAGAATTCTATAAGATTTGGTAAATTTTGTTCAAAATCATCCATCAAAATCTCAATAACCTCATTTCCTACTCGCAATACATTTCTTATCGGTTCAAACTTTTTTATCATATCAATTAATTTTTCATTTAAATTTTCAATGGTAAATCTTGCAACTAAACCCTCACTTGGTAAAGACAATATTAATTTTTGGGGTGTATCAAACTCTAATAATTTGCCTTCTCGCAATATAGCAGTTTTATCACATATTAATGCGGCTTCTAAGTCATGTGTGATTATAAACATCGTGGTTTTTAATTTCTGGTTAAGTTTTTTCAAATAACTAAGAATATCGTATCGTTTAGAGGCATCAACGCCTCAAACCCTATTAGTTGAATTAACTTAATAGTGTAGTTGGCTCATCCAGAAAAAGAATGCTAGGATGATGAATTAATCCTATTGCCATTGATAGCCTCTTTTTTTCTCCTCCGCTCATATGTTTTACTCGTTTCTTCCAAGTATCTTTTGGAATATCTAAGATTGAAAATAATTCTGTAGCTATTTTACATGCTTCTTCTTTGTTTAAACCATAAGTAGAAGCAAAAACTTCTACATTGACCATTGGATTTAGTTCAAAGTAAAGATTTAATAGTTCAAGTTGAGGAACATAACCAATATCACTCAATATTTTTGAATGGTTTTTTTTTACACCAGGAGATAATCCTATTACCTTTACATCTCCATTCCAATTTTTTTTATCAATTTGGCATGTCAGGACTCTAATTATGGTGGTTTTTCCTGCTCCTGAAATTCCAAACAATCCAATTATCTCACCTTCATTTACTGTAAAACTAACATCATGTATTATATGACTTTCACCAAATATTACATTTAAGTTATTAATTTCAACCATGGGTTTTTTAACGTCAATAATTTTACTCATTATCACCATGTTATTACTTTAATTATCCTAATATAGTATATATAGATTAATCTCTTTTAATAATATACTATCAAAAAAAAATTAGATAAACCATAAAAAGCAAGATATTTCTATTATTAATAATCCTTTAACCCATAAACTTTTGCAAATTTCCTCATAATTCTATATACGAATCATTTCAATTTTAATTTAAAAAAACCCGAACTATTTGGTTAATAGTATAAAAAAAGAAAAAGAATTATTTAATTTCAAAGGCTTTTTTAAAAAGTTGATAAAATGCTGAACTTTCTTTGCTCGAAGCGATCCTTATACTTATTGGTAAAACTAATTATAAAAGAAGCTATAAAAGAAAGTATTGAAGAATTACATAACAAATAGAGTGATTAAAATAGAAGAAATAAAATTAAAAATTTAAATAGTTATATAAAAGACTTATATAAACTTCTTAAAGAATTATAATAACGATGGAATTAAATCAATATAGAAGCTTGTGAAAAAGACAAAAAAGCAATTGAAGAGCCTAGAAAGAAAGGGAAAATTGAATTTTTAGAAGCTTTATTTTTAAAAAAAATAGAGAAAAAAAAATTAAGAAATAAAATGTTTTGTTTTAAAGGAACTAAAAAAAAAGAAGTAAGAAAAAATGACCGATAAAGAAGTTTTTGTAAAGCTTTTAAAGGATTTGAAGGATTTACTAAATAAAAGTGAACATGCTCAGAGGAGAACAAGACACAGAGATAATTGGGATCTTGTAGTTAGGCAATATGAACTTTTTTTAAGATTAGAAGATAAAGATAAACTATTTAGAGATTTAAACCAAATACTTAACGATATGATAGAACATTTAAAATCTAAAGAGGAATTATACCAAAAGAAAAAAAAGAACATAAATATCCCTATTTCTTCGATATATTTCCTCCTTCATTTTGATTGTATTTCTATTTAAAAATATAAAGAAAAGAGATGGAAAAGGAAATTGTATTAAATTACTTTTTTAAATAACTTTTAACCGACAAAAAGTAAGGATGCTTATTTTTACTTTCAATGGCATCTCTCTGTCTCTATGGAACCATTATACAGAGCGCAGATTTACTAATTTAGTAAACAATTAAATATTTTATAAACATTCTATAATGATGAAGAATTATAAAAAAAAGTCAAAAAGAAGGGCGAGAGAAAAATAATGAATAAAAAATCTTTAAATAAAAAGTATAAAAGACCCAAAAAAGAAAAAATGATATTATTAGAATATCATCCAACTGTTATTAAACTCTTAAATCATAATGATATAAAATATATTATTTGGGAAATAATCACATTAACAGAATAAATCCTATTCCTCATTTGTATCCTCAATCTCTTCAAGGTAAATAGTGTATTTCTTTTTTGGATCTATTAATCCCTCCTTAATAAATGAATTTGGAATATGAAAAATATAGTAATCTCCATGTTTGGCTGGTTTCTTTGTGAAGTTTATTACTTTTTTTGTTAATTTAATTTCCTCTCTTTCCATGTTTCTTATTAAATTTTCAAGTATAAAAAACTCTTATTTTTCATAGAAAAATTTATGTGAAATTTCATAGAGAGATCTCATTTAAATATGAAAATTGATTTTTTAATTTAATACCATTTTATAGAAAGAATTTTGTAAAAAAACATAGAAAGGTAAAAAAAATTTCCATAATGGAAAGGAGAATCTTCTCTCTAAAAAAGGATATTAAAGATGAGATTAAAAGGATTAGTAGAAATCCTACTATCCTAATAACAAAACTACTTTTATATGGTTACAATAAATCTATTGAATCTAAAATAGATACCATATAATTGAAAAAATTATAAAAATAAAAACGAAATAAAATGACAAAAATAGATAAAAAACGGAAAATAAAATATAGCGTTATAGCGGTGATTATTATATTCGCTATGATTGCTCCGGGAGTCTACAAATTTATAGACATCCCAAGCGGTGGGAAAAAGAATGTAGATGATAAATGGTTTGATCCATATTTATCTGCTTTCTTTTCTGAAGATGACGTAGATCTAAGTACATATCCTTTTAATGCGTGGAATGAATCATATGCTATTTTTAAAATTCGGAATACTGCCTATTCAAATATTACTTTAGATGGACAAATGTATAATATTTCTTACGGAATGAATTATATTGCTATAGATTTCGGAGAAGAAAATCAATCTCATACACTTTATTTGGATCCAACTGATGTGAATAATGATGTGTATGAATGGATATCTGTTCAACCAGTGGTTATCAAATCTGGTTTTATTGATATAAATCCGGTGACTACTACAAGTATAAATTTTGAAGCCGGTGGTTCTGTTTCATTTCTTTTGTACTGGAATATGACGAAAAATAATAATTTTACGTATGATGAGCTTTATGTTGAATATGATGGTACTGTAATTAATGAGATACGTGGAGACTGGAATCATGATATAGAAATTGATCCGATGCTGATTTCAACATTAAGATTTGGAGGTCCTTATCTTGTGTACAAAATGTTTATGAAACCGGGAAATCATGAAATTAAGTTAAAAGGAAATGCTACTATTAAGTATAAACTAGTTGTCGAAGGAGATTGGGATGATGATGGACTTTCGAACATTGAGGAAGTTCAAAAAGGAGAAACTAACGATTTTTATAATTTGCTCGTTCCATTAATTCACGGATCTTTTTTAATGGGTGCTGGATATAAAGTGATACATGATTACGAAAATGAGCGTGGATTATATTTTTTGAAAATCCCAGAAGGATATAAAGAACAATATCTGAGCATTCAAATATTTAGTGGATCTATAAGAAATATAGTTGTTGATGATGATGAATATACTTTTAAAGATAAAATTGTTAAACAAACAGGTGATATGGTTCCTACAACATTATATTATGGAAAATTATTTCCAGGAAATCATTTTGTTAGATATGAATATTTTGAACCTTGTGTGGTATTCATAAGATTTTTTTTAAATTGGACTGAAGTCTTTACTTGTCCAAATGACGGTGCTGATTCTGATTCCGATGGTGCTAGAGACGTTCAAGAAGGCAAGATGAACACTAATAGGTTTAATTCCGATTCAGATTTCGATGGACTTATTGATGGATTTGATCCTTCGCCTTTATCTACAATAAGTTTGAATAATTCTAAAATTTCTGAATTTGTAATATTAACGAATAAAAGTAGAGATACTTTGGTTACTGTTTCAATTGATGTTCCAGAAACTGATTATACAACAAAAGACTCGATGATTTGGAAAGATATGGAGGTTTATATAATGCCAGGAATGAGGATTTTTGGAAGTTCTTCTTTAGGTTTTAACAATCTTTATGATTTATACGGAAAGAAAATGGAATCTTATGATATAACTGGTACTAATCCTATTTATGGCGACTTTTACCCAGATACATATAATATTACTTCGGAACATGTTATTGTTAATCCACAGATAGCAAATGAATCAATATCATTTAATCTGTTATATTCATCTGAAAACCAAGCGAAGGACGATTCAAAAATTATTTTGAGATTTGATTTTGTTTGGGTAGTAGTATCTCCTGAAACAGAGTACATAAAGATACTTCATTACTATGAGATAGAGGAACCAATAATAATACAATCGGTTAATGTAAGAGAAATCTGTCCAATGAATTATATTTTAGGTTCTCCGGATTCTGCGATCGAGAATCTGATATTATGGGATTTAGTTCAGAATTCAGATCTTGGGAGCTTCTCAGACTTTGGTGTTTCTGAGGATGTTGTATCTTCTGGAGTTGTAAATTACTCTAAAATAGTAGATACTATAAAAAATATCCGAGAAACTAATCCAATTTCAAAAGATGAATATGGAAATATTGATGAAACTGATGTGATTTATTTTTCTTATTTATATTCTGAATATGATTTGTTAGAAAATACTACGAACAATCTTTTCTGGACGTCTTTAAGAGAAGATCAAAGAAAAGGATGTAAAGTAGAAACTTTCGTATCAAATTATATAGAGGGTGTAATTTCAGATGAATCTCTTTTAGATGCAGATTTTATCCTTGCTCCAAACGAAAATTTGAGAATATGTTACCAAAAAGCCTATTCTAATTATTCTTCCGAAGCTTCGTCTCTTGAATTAAGGTACGATATTTTTCAGTATCCAATATTTATGGATGATATTTCTTTTTCGGATGGAAATATCTTGGAAGAAGTAATGGCATCTGGATCCGGGATTCCGTTAGATAAGTTTCCCTATACAATTGATTCTGTGATTCATGATAAGATAGAATTCAATAATTATACAGTTATCGAAAGTAAAGAATTTTATTTGGATCCATTGGATATAGCACTTTCTGAGTATGATGAGATTAAATATGTTTTTGATTCGAGGTTATTTGAAGTTTCTCTTTCTGATTTGATATTTAATGACTATTCTATAAGTTACATCGATAGGCTTGTATTATCACTTTATAGACATAATCCATATTATGAAGATAACCCGGTTTTAATGTTCTTATATAAGATGCTCCCATTTGGATGGGAGATTTCAGGTAAAGATGTTGCCAGAGCAGTACTTGAATTTATTGTCGTTGTTCTTCCTGTACTGGATTTGAAACTTTCTGCGTATATGTTACAATTTGCTAGTCTTCAAGGATTATATCTTGGAATACCTGATAATCTTTATTCTACTATTCCAAAAGGAGAATTTCGTTCATATCTTACTGATCTTAGGCTTCACGATTTCATCGCACCATTTGTAGGAGGTGATCATACTAGAAAAGTAACATTTGATCAGACGTTAGATTGGATATTAAAGTATAAGTTTCAAGCATATAGAGCTGAAGGTTTAAAATATCTTGCCACAGCAACTGAACCTCCTTATCCTGCTTGGTATATACAACAAATGGAAAATTTAATAAATAGTGGTCCGGATTGGATCCTTACGCGTAAGCAAAATTTCTATGAATTGCTAGAGTATATTCAGAAAGAAGAGCTATTTACACCCTTCGGTGAAGAAGCAACATATAGAAAAATTCGGTTATTTGAAGCAATGGTTGATATGTATAGATATGTACCTTCCGATGATGTATATAAGTTTATAGAGGAACAGTTCAAAGTTTTTAAAGATGGTGTTTTATTTGGGTTTCCTGATGATATTGCTGCAGAAGTTATTGAAGCTCTTGGTGGTGAAGAGAATGTAGTTAAAATAATGGATAATATGGCGGATAATTTAGTAGATGATGTTGACCTTGAGTTAGCTCTCAAGGGAGCTCACAAATATTATTCAGATATAATGGAGTATCAGCTAGATAAAGCTGTAAGACAACATTTTAAGGATATGCATGCATATCATGATACTGAGGATATTCTAAAAAAATATCACTTGAGTCATGGATCAACGGCTTCTCTTGCAATGGCCGTAGGAATTTTTTGTGGAATAACGACAATATTTTCTGCTATAGGAGATTTTGAAGTTTCAAAAAATCTTATGGATGCTGGTGAATATGAAAAAGCAGCGAATAGATTTTGGCTTGGAGTTACGAAATTTGCATTCGGAGTTACAATGATAGCATCAGTAACACTTGCCTGGGCGAAATTGACTCTTGTTCCGGATGGTGCTAAATACGCGGTTTTTCTAACTAGGGCAGCAAAATTTAGTGGAATACTTTTTCAGGTTGCAAATGTATTTTTTGATTTTTTTGTATATCAAGGGTACTGGGAAAAAATTGGTAAATCTGAATTAAGTACTGAACTTAAATATTTTTGGTATTCTATGGTAATACTTAGTTTCGGAATATCAGCATATCTTTCAATAACTGCTACCCTTGTATTGCTCGGAGTTAAACTTGGAGCTGTTCTTTCATCTTATATTCCAGTTATCGGAATGATCATTCAGCTAATTCTTTTAATTTGTCTTCTCGTTCTTTTTCCAGACGATACAAGTGATGGGACTGCAGGAGTAGTATCGACTAATACTTCCATTAAGTTTCCAGCAGAAAAGGTGAGAAATAAAGGGAGTTTTGAAGTTGGTGATCTTATTGAATTTTATAATGAAATTGAAAGTACAGGGACTCTAACGACATATGTTCACTCAAGAATTAATCCTGGAGAATCTGGATGGTCTGATTGGGATGGAGAATGGGACTCTGGATATACTCAAGACGACACTGATACTATTAATCCAAATAAAACTTTATCAAGTCCGCAGACATGTTTATATCTTGAAATTGAAAATGAAATTGCTGTGTGGCACGATAGCACAAAGAAAACGGTTTGGTCAGATGTGAGTCCTTCTGTAATACCATTACCAGTATTAGATAGTAACATTAAAAATTTTTATGGAAGTCTAACTGAAAATCCGAATAAACAATATCAAACAACCTACGATCAACTTCGTGCAAATCATGTTAAGTATAAAGATACTTTGGATTTCGCAAAACAAGCAGATATTGCCAATAAACTCTCACAAAATGTAACATATGATTTTCTTGAGGATACTGTTGGCCAAGGACCAGTTGGATGGGATGAAACTGGAGAAGACGAGAACGAATTTTCTCTGATTTTAAGACCGGTTCAAGAAACTTATAATAACTGGTGGACACCTTACGGAGATTCGCCTATTGATAAATGTATTGACGATGATACTATATATCCAACGATCGGAGACTTAACGGATTATGTTCAAGGAGGTTGGTTATCTGGAGGTTTCGAGGTCAAGCTCGGTGCTGATCAAACAATAATAGATTCAAAAAAGATTACTAACGTTAAAATATATATGTATACGTATTCTCCTTGGACACAAGGAGCAAATGCTGAACTGGATATTTATTGGCAATCTAATTCATCAGCTCCATTATCTTCAATGTGGGATTTTACAGATTACGGTGGTGAATATGCTTGGCATTCTCATCAATGGTCTGGACTTAATGTTCTTGATGATTTAAGCGATTTTAGAATAGAAGTCTGGGAAAGTCAACTTGCTTCCGTTACCATAGAGATATATCAGATGTATCTTTTAGTTGAATATGAGTCTGATCAACCACAAGATCTTGAAACAGTAATAGTTTCTGGATATAAAGGACATACAAACGTTGTAAATCTGACTTGTTATGGTGAAAAAGCTGAATCTAGAATTTATGATATTCTGACCACTACTAAATATTCTGGAACTGTTGATTTTTGGCTGTGTAAGAATATGTATGCTAATTTTAAATTTGAAGATTTTTTCTATATAGATGCTGTTGGGAGTATATGGAATCATGACAAAAGCTCTTTTATTAGAAAACGTCCGATTGAAATCGAACAATGGACTCATTTTAGCGTTGTTTTTGGAACTTCAACTTTTGATCTTTATGTAAATGGGATACAATGTGGAGATGATATATCACACGATAGTTCTGGGCTTGGATCAATAATTCTTGAAATAAGTCATGAATATCATTTTTTAGATCCGACAAAAACAAATATATCTTCAGTATACATTGACGCAATTGATTTTAGTTGGGATACTCCTGGATATTATCAGTGGAGAAGTTTCGCGTGGGACTATTCTAGAGCAAACACTACATATTATAGTAGTATTTATAATAATTTGCCGATTAAAACAACAGTATCTACAGATTTCAAAGAAAATATTGTAGAAATGGATACTAGTACAAAGGTTGCATTATTTGTTTTTGATTTCGATTTACAAGGAACGGATAATCCAGATATTGATATTGAATTGCTTAATATTCCTTCTGGATTTACTGCGAATACTACTTCAATTGAAGATCAAAAATTGCAAGATAGAGTTCATTTTAAAATCACCGATACGGGAGCAGACGATTATGCTGGGATTTACTATTTTGATATGAATGTAACATTAGATTCTGATAGTACTGTGATTTATTATGAAAGGGTTCCATTTATGATACCAGTTGTGGAAGATTACGATATCGATCAACCAAGTTTACTCTTTGAAGAATTAGATGTTGAAGGAAATTATACTGCGACTTTTGATTTTATAGAAGATGAAGTTGGTGAAAATCCAAGTGGATTGCTCGTTTACGAGTATTTCGGTGAGGTTCAGGTTATTTCGGAGCTTGGTGACCATTATCAAGTTGTTGAAATATATAATACTGGAGCTCCTTATACATCCGTAGTAGATTGGGAGTTCCCACAACAAGATGATGGAACTATCGAATGGTGGTGGAGGACTTCTAACTCATCTGGAGAATCATATGCATATCTTTATGGTGGACAATCATCAATAATACTTCGAATACAAGATGGATATTTCCAATATGTAACCGGATTAACTAGTTCTTTTAATATTGGAAAAGCAGAAAGTGATATATGGTATCATATGAGGTTAGAGTTCAATACCTCAACAGATAGGTGCTTTGTATTTATTAACGGAAGATGTACTAATGATGATGGAGGATATAAATTCTATCACGTTGGCAACGCTGTAGAATATTTCGAATTTGAAGTAAGATCATTCGGAGGTACATATTTATATGTCGATGCAATCGGATATTCTTGGGATTCAAATTATGATGTTGGTGATAATAAATATCAAACTGATATTTGTCTTAATTTAGATTCGAGTGTTCAAGTTTCAAAAGGAGATTTTTTGGTTCTAGATTTTAAATCAAATTCAATAAATAGTCTCGACTTGACTCTAAAGAATAATGATGTAGTTCAGAATGTGTATAATATTATGTCCAGTGGTTTTCAGTCTGGACATATTAGGACGGCAAATATTATGATAAACGAGACATTTACTTTCGATAAAATTGAAATTGAAGCAGATGGATTTCGTTGGTTTGTCTTACATCGAATTCATGCCATTAGTACAACCGAATCGATAGGAGAACAATTTAATCCAGTAAATATCACAAATGATGGAAATTATCCTTTGTTCTTTGAGTTCGATATTTCTGGAGTGGAAGCGGATGCGAGTGGTGGTGGTGGAGGTGGAGATCAGACAAGAAATTCAGATGATCAAGCTAGCGTTGATCGTGATGGTAAGAGATCTTGGTATAGTGATGTCACTGATGCTGAAACTCAAGATGATGAAACTACATTTACTTATGCTTATCCAAGCGCAAATTATAGCGATTGGCTTCGAGTAGATGATTTCGGTTTTACTATTCCTGGAGGGTCTACAATTACTGGAATAAAAGTAGAAATTGATAAATATAGTAGTACTTCTAGTAATGCTAAAGATAGTTCACTTAGATTAAGGACATCATCTGGGCAAAAAGGCGATGATAAAGCTGACACAAGTAATTGGTGGCAGAGTTCAGATACTGACACATACGATGTTTACGGCGGATCTTCTGATTTGTGGGGTACTACGTGGACAGTTAGCGAAATTAATTCTGAAGATTTTGGAGTAGATTTTTCTGCTAATTTTGCAAAAACTCTTAAGGCAGGACACGTTGATCATATTAAAGTTACGGTGTATTATAGTGGAGAAGCTGGAGATCCAGGAGGACCTTATGAACCTCAATATGTTACAGTATTACCAGGAGAAACTAAAGAAGTTGATTTTGACTTAGATACTCCTGATACAGTATATTCGAATCTATATTATAGGAAAATCCAATATGAAATGATTGGAACTGATGTCAATGGAATCTACATAGATAATTTAGAAATCAATGGAATTTATATTGATTCTATTATAAATAATTCAGGATTTGATGTTTATGGAGATAAAGGTAACCCAAAATTAAATCTTCGTTTCGTTCCTGAAGAAACATTGATTTGGTGTGGATATTCTATAGATGAAAGTGAAAATGTAACAATTTCTGGATCTAAATCTACAAAAGTTTCTTTTCCGGAAACAAAAGGACTTCATACTATTCAAATCTTCGGAAATAATTCTGGTGGAACTATGTTTTGCTCTGAATTTAAGACGTTTAAGATAAATTATCCAATCAGAATAAATAGTCCAAATAAAACCGAAAATACAAAGAATCATTTGATTTCAGGAGAAGTTGATTCATTTTCATCTACTGATGTTGGTGATGATCCAGAAGGTTGGACGGTAGTAGCGAATGAAAATACAATAGTCTTACATATTACTGGTATGACTATTCAGTATGGAACAAAATATGGTGATTATGCTGATTCATGGGTTGATGATGAGGATTCTTTTTATATTGAAGCAGAACCTTCTGGACCAATGAAAAAAGTTTATGCTGACATTAGTTTTGGAACTTCATTAGAAGGAAGAGATTATTATATTTCTTGTGATATGGTAATGGATCCTGAAGTTCCTAGTGAAGCAGAAATTTTTATTGATGGGTCTACTTGGAGAGAAGGAGCAGTCCTTGATTTTGATCAAGAAGTTAGAGCTAATACTAATTTTATAAGTTTAAGGTATAGCTCTTACTCTGATTTCATTGTAAATATATCATTTTTTGAAATAGAAACTGTTGAGAAGAGAGGAAATGTTGAAGTAGTTCATTCGATGAATGGAAAAAGTAAGCCAGTTGAAATTTGGAACAATGATGTTAATTTAGAATATTCAATTGAAAGAACGTTTTTGGAAGGGCATACTAATGGAAATGTTTCTTTTTCGATTCTTAGAGAATCTGTAACGACTAGAGATACTGTTCTGATAACACTAAAAGGATCTGGTGGGACAATGGTCTACACTTTAGAGAATAACGACTTATATTATGGATCATATTCAACAAAGACATTACTTGAAAGTAATATACTTAAGGCAAACAAGTGGCATGAATTTACAATCTTTTTTAATATATCTGGAGGATGTCAAATTTTTGTTGATGGGGTAAAATATGTTCCAGATGGATATGATTATGCGCCGTTCTCTACTGGAGATCCTACAGATATTACTGGAATAAAAGTTGAGACAGTATATTGGATGTTTGGTGATCCATACAAGTTTTGGTTTGTTAATTTTAGATTGGGAGAAATTCGATGTGGATTTATGCTTTATTCCTCTTCTGTTTTTTCAGAATTGCAATATTCTTTTGATGGAGGAAGTAATAAATCTTTTGAGAATTGTGAAGTATTTTCATTTCCATCTAGTGGAACGCATTCGATTGTCTTTTACGGAAATGATATTTATGGTTTTGGATATCAATCTGAAAATCGAACTTTTACAACTGAAACAACGTATGATTATTATGCGCCGTTGGAAGAACATGAAATGCCTACTCAATGGACTGATTATGTTTTTACATATGGAGATCCTGGAGATACTGGAAGTACGGAATATGATGATGGTGTATATGCATATATGGATGCTGAAGAAGTTCTTTCTGGAGATACATATTTAGGATATATTGAGCCAAATGTTGATATTATTGCTGATTGGAATGAAGGAAATGGCGGATCTCATTGGGCTCATTTAAATGAAGCGACAGAAGATATGAATGGTGATGGTCTTAATATTAGAGAAACTAGTGAAGGTGTTCATGATCGATGGGGTTTTACATCGCTTACTATTCCTGAAGGTGCATATGTATCGAAATTAGAAGTGTACGGGTACTGCAAAAGAGGCTTAGGATACGGAAACTATATCAGATTACTTTCTAATAAATTTAGTGGATTGCATTGGTGGACTCCAGGGCAAGGATCATATGCCTGGAAATTGAGAACAGTAACTGGTCTAAATTTAGATCAGGACGATTTAGATGAATTTTACTTAGATGTATACAATGAATATGGAGAACCACCAAATAGTTATGCTGATATTGAAACTGTATATGTTAAAGTGTATTATAAAGTACTCGAATATAGGATTACATGTGAAGTTACTATGACAATTCCGAGTGAAGATTTAGTGGAAATCAATACTCTTTTCTACGATTACGCAACAACATATGCTGTAGATTGTGATCTAGATATTTATAACTGGGATACTCCTGGCTACGAAGAATTGAAGTCATTTACTACAACTGACTATATTACAGATTCAAAAACTCTAACTGATCCTTATATAAGTGGTTCAAATGAAATAAAGATACGTTTTGAAACTGCTGTATCACTTGGAAGCGATTTCGATATTAGAATTGATCAATTAATGGTACTGTATAAAGCTACTGGTAAAAAAGAACTTTAGATATAACTACTGGAAGAATTAAATTTTAACTTTTTTTTTTTAAATTTACGAAAATATACGAAAATAAACATATTTAAAATCGAGAGTGATTAATTAAAAATTAATAATTAATATATTAAAAAGCGAAACAAGTCATTCGAAAAATATTTTAATTCTGTTTGGAAATGGAAAGAAAATGAGTAAAAAGGATAAGAAGAATCTCAAAAATCTCAATAAAAAAATATTAGATCCTGATTACTTGATAAAATGGATAAAAGAAAATAAAATAGAAATTCCTGACGATTGGGAAAACAGAATTAAAACTATATTAAAAGAATTGGACGATTCTATTTCTATTTTGGTAGAAAAAAATAATATTTATTTAGTAGAAAATCATGAAATAGAAATGTTTATCGATTTGAAAGCTAAAATTGACGGAACGTATGAATATGATTGATACTGTTTGTAAACAGATTGAAGTTTGCTTGAGATTTACCGTTGATAGTAATTTAATTAAGAGAGCAAAAATTATTCGAGATCATAAGAAGGAAATTTTTATATTTCCACTACCTAAACCTAAATTTAAGAGAATATCTATTCCTATAGGAAATAAAAGAGATTAAATAAAAAATTAATAAAAATATAATGCTAGAGTATAAAATTAATGAGTTCCTCACTCTCAGACTTGAAGAGGGTAGAACTCAAGTTTATGTGAAGGGTAAGAGATTTCTCCAATGTAAACGGTTAGTTCTTAACATTTCGAAAAAAGACATCCCGATATATGATGATATTAATTCCATAGATGAGGCTGCTAATTTGTATCAAAAGCATTTATACCAAAATAGGATAGTGGAGGGTCCATTTGCACGAGTCTTAAACAAAGATCATGATATAACTCCTGAACAAGAATTTTGGGGGCATTGTTCTAACTTACAAGCATGGTATGAGAATGATTGTGATACTCGTTTATTGCATAGCAACTTAGCGTTTAATTTATTGAAAGCTTTGGTTGATGCAGGAGACCAAAATGCGAAAAGAGTGCTTAAAACAGAAGTTGCAGAACGATTTGAAAGTGGTTATCCAAACACGATTATATCTATAGTTGCAGCAAAATTATTAGATTACTTTAGTCTAGAAGAAAAAAGGGAATTAATCCGAATAAATATGCCCGTTATCTTTAAATGTGCCCCAAAATTATTAGATTGTCTTAGTCCAGAAGAAAAAAAAGAATTTGTCCGAGAAAATGTGTCTATCGTTTATGAGTATTTCAAAAAAATCGCGAAAAATGCTCCCAATATCTTTCCATATATCTTTAAAGAAAGATTATTAGATTATTTAGATCTAAGCGAAAAGGAACAATTAACCAATCTAGATTATTCAATTATCTTGGACTTTATGAAAAACAAAGCGAATCTTTTCGGCAGAAGATATAAAATCCTACAATCAGAAATCTCACTTATTGAGAGAATTATTTTACCATATCTAAATCGAGAAGAAATCAAGCAAGTGATTCAACAGAATTTTGATGTTATCTTAAAGGATTTAGAAAAAATATGGAAACATTATCCTAACCTGGTTCTTTATTTCTTTGAAGAAAAGTCATTTTATTTACCTCAAGAAGAAATCACAATCCTATTTCAGCAAGATTATCCAATCTTATTGAAGTACTTTAAAACAATATCGTATGAAAATCCAGATCTATTTCTATCTTTTTTCGCAGGGAGATATTTTAACTATTTAGAATCAAAAGATAAAAAGCTATTACTTCATCAAAATTACCGTATTATCTTAAATAATATAGAAAATCTATTAAAAGTATCTTCTATTAGTGCTCAAGAGGTCCCTTTTCTTTTGTATCCAAATCCGTTTTTAGATATTTTCGAGGAAGAATTATTTAATTATTTTACTCCAGAAGAACAAAAGGATTTCATCCAGAAGAACTTTCTTGATCTACTTATTTATATCGAAAAGTTTTCAAAAGATTATTTGTTTTATTCAGGGTTTAGAAATTCCAAAATTTCCAAAAAAACCTTTTTTTATATATATTTGATTGTCCTTAAGGCAATAAAAGGAACTTCATTAATGGACGATTTTCTTAATAAAATTATCAATAACCCATATTCTTATACTACTGAAATAATTGGTATTATGCGCAATGTAATTAAAGAATTACAAAGCATAGAAGGAATTAATGTCCCAAACGATTATTGGGATAATACATTTGCATCTTTCTTTGAGCTTTGGAGAAAAGAGTGCAAAAGAATACAAGAAATAAAATGAGAGCGGTAGTATATCTTACAAAGAACGAGAGAATCACCATTATTATCCCGAATATGAGTAAAACAACTCCTATAATCAACAAAATGATTCTCCTGTCATGCCATTGATTTTCTATATACGAAACTTTCTGTAGAGGGATATCTCTATAAATTCTATCGTTCCTTTTCATAGTTCGAAGCTGAAACACTCTTTTTCGTGTAATCCCTAAAAAATTTAATTTCGTAGCTTTTTCTCTATGTGGAATATTCCATTAATAGAGAATTTCCTCATTTTCCCCAATATAATTTGAAATTGGTATATTAATCCACCTCAAGATTTTTGTATTATTTGTCTGATTAAACAATTAAATAATTCACCCAATAAAATTTAAACCTTCATTTTTTCAGTTTTTCTTTAAATATAGACAAAAAATCTCTCTATTATATAAATAAAACAGAGCTAAAATTATGACAAGAACAATTTTAAAAAAATATGGAGAGTATAAAAAATAGATAATTTTCATAGTTAATTTTAAGGGTTAGTCTTAGTACTCTCCACAATGAAATATTTCTTTCGAATTTATAAATATTTATATTTTAAAATACAAATGAAAAAAGAAAAAGAATTATTTTGATTTTTCGTCAATAATATCAAACATACTTTGGGTCTCTTTATCAGAGACTTCCTCAAAGGTCACTTCATCCAATATTCCCTTTTCCTTTAAAAATCTAACTAATATATTATATTTATTTAATAAATCTTTATATTCACTTCTTAATACTACACCATTCAATTCCGCTTGGAACCTTTCTTTCATTTTAACTAATTCCTCATTTTTTATATACAAATCATTTCAATTTAAATTTAAAAAAATCTATTAAGACTATAGGTCTTAATAGTTTATTGGAATTAATTTAAAAAAGGTTATAAAAATGAGTGAAAAATCAATTTATAAAACCAAATGTAAATATTGTGGATATGAGTATGTTTTTCTTGATAAGGTTTCTGAATTAGTGGGCGAAGATGAAATGAAAAATCTTTCAATAAAAGATTTTGATATTATGGATATTAATTTTAGAAAATTTAAGTGCCCAGAATGCTGTAATATTTTATTTGATTTGTTTTGGGGTTATATTGAAAGAGTCTATAGAACTGAAACGAAATTTGAATTTCAATATAGAACAACATATGGATTATATAATCCATTAATAGGTCAAACAGATCTGAAAAAAATAGATCGTAGTTTAGGTAAAAGATTTAGAAATCAATGGATTGATTATTTCGGTATTGTTTTTAAAAGAAAATGCCAAATATATTCAAATATTGAATCTGAATATTTAGAAGACCAGAATAAGTTAGATAGTGTATCTGAAAGCTTTTTTTCTGGTGTTCTCAATGAAAGGATTTACGAGATTTATAGTCCATTTTTGAAAAAGTGTGAAGGTTCTCAGATTCCTAAATTTTATTTTCTTGAAAAAGATGAGATGACATATATTATTATTGGTGTTTTTTTGGGATCGACAACGTATAATTTAGTATTAAGGAAAATGGAATCTTTTATTGAGAATTTAATTCATAATGATATCATTAATATTAATAATTTATCTAAGACTGAGAAAATAAAGATTCAGAAATATATGAAAGATTTTGTTGAGCTTATTGAAAGGTTTCTTTATCATAATGAAGATCCTATACTTTTGAGTATCTTAGATAAACATATTGACACAATCAATACTTTAAATAAAAAGAGCAAAAGAGTAATAAGTCTAGAAAATCAATGCGGGCAATGTGGAGCTGTATTATCCGCTGATTCTATCTATTGTGATAAATGTGGGTTCAGACTTAAGGAGCCTACTAAATAATATAATATGACTAAAGGAATATTGCAAAGAAACTCCTATGGTTTCTTTCGCGAATCCGTACCTATTTTTTTAGGAGGGGGCACCACAGGGGAGGGAGATTGTCATCGAAAAAGCTTCCATATATGGCAATTCGTCTATTATTCTAATTAACCAAGAAATCCAATCGCCCAGCAGTTAAACCATATACTTTTGTACTTCGCGTTATTTTTGTATAGATAGGCGATTTAACAAGTTTAACAATTCCATAAGCAATTAATTTTTCTCTTAAGATTTTTGATACATGACCACTCGTTTTTCCTATCGCATCAGCTAATTCTTTTATGGTAAATTCATTATATCCTTTCTTTTTTATAATTTCCTTTATAGTTTCAGGGTAAACATTAAGGATATCATCATGTTCCATTCGGCTGACATTATTTAAATTTTCATTATTCAAGTTTTCTAATTCTTCATGAATTTTTCCCATAATATGCATAAATTTTTGCTTAAATTCGTTGACTTTTCTAAGACCCTTGTTATTAAATGCAAAATAATTTTGTGTAAAGCCATCTCGTATTACTTTATTTAAATAACCTTTCTCTAATAATTTAGTTATGATTTCATAAGCACTATGGTAATTATTATTAAAAAGAATCATAATATCATTTGTCCTAAACTCATTTTGTTTAATTTGCTTACAATATAAGAATATTTTCAATGTCTTAGTTTTCCAAATATCATTTTGATCAATTTCATATTTTAAAGGAGAATTAAAATTAACTTTCTCTAAATTAAACTTGAAACCTGTAATATTTTGATTTATACTGTTTAAAATGGTATCTAATTTTAAAGTAAAAGTTTCAATTCCTTTTTCAGTATATAACCCTTTCATAATTTCTTTCACATGATGAGGATAATTTGAATGTAAAATAGAATGGCAATTAGAGCACATACAAATACATTTTTCTTTAATTAACAAGTCTAATATTTCAACACAATCAAAATCTCGTAAATCGAACCATGTAAAATCTTTTACTGATTCGTCAAGATGATGAAAAACCATACTTGGAAGATTTTTATTAGCCTTTAATCCGCAAGCAACACATTTAGCATCATATAGTTGTTCGATAACATATCTTTTTCTAATCCATCTTTTTATTTGGTATTTTATTTTTGATTTTTCTCTTATATCTTTGCAAGATGGGCTATTTTTTATAGCATTATCCAGTAATCCCTCTATTTTATCTTGAGAGTAATTAAAAAGATTTTCTTTTAAAACTAGTTCTTTAAATTCGTTAAAATATTTAGATTGTTGTTTTAAATGGCAATTTCCACATAATATAATAACTTTTTCATTAATTATCCATTGCTTTAGTTCATTATATGCCTTATAATTTATTTTCCTCCAAGATTTTTTTTTTGAAAGTTTATTAACATGATGAAATTCAAAGGATGGTAAATATAATAAATTAGTGTCGCATTTATTGCATTTGCCATTAAATAATTCTAAAATGAGCCTCAGTTTTTTCCTTAATCCTCTAATGCTTTTCTTTTCTCTGCGACAGCTTTTACAAATTGTTCTATAGCTTTGTCGCCCTCCTTTTTTGCCCCTCTCAGACCCATATTTTCCAAATTTTTCGATTGGTAAAATTTGTTTACAGTAGTTACATTTTTTCTTTGAACAAGAATAAAAATAATAATTTTCTACTTTTATAGGATTCCATCTGAAATTAAAGTTAGCCAGATCTTTGATGATAACAAGTTCAATTTTCGAAAGCTTAGATTTTTTGCGTATAGAATGAGTTATCTTATATACGCTTTTAATTAGTTTCTCAAGGTAATTTCTAAAATTATTATAATAAATCATATCAGAACTGATTTTAACTTGTAATTTTTCATAATTCTCTTGAAATTCTTCTAGTGAGAGCTTATAAAACTTATTTAAAAATTCGAAATTAATCTTTTTTTGAGCTATCATTTCATTTAACATATATTCTAAAATTTCATGTTCAAATGAGGAAGGTAATTTAGGATGATCTGTGATTTTTTGAGGAATATCAGGTAATTCCTGCATTATTTTATAGATAATTCGACAGAGGATTAAAGTGAAATTAAGATTTATATATGAGG
>JBATUM010000248.1:0-34827 GCA_049671145.1 Promethearchaeia archaeon | reverse complement strand
AAATTATATCATTTAAATCTCTTTTTGGAACGTGCATAGTATTATTTTCTTTCCAATATTTAAAATTCCCATCAAAAGTTTCTACTATAGATTCTTCGTCAGGGTATCCTAAACTTATTACATATTTTATGATATAATGATTAGGAATCGTGAATAGTTCACGAATTTTATCTCTATCTATGGATCCCATCCAACAACTTGCTATCCCGTATTCCATTGCTCCTAATAAGATATTTTCGATTGCAGCACCAATATCAATATCAACGTTCTTTTTTATTTTAGTATTACCAAGTGCCACTATATATGCTGTTGGACGCCTTCCAATTTCAGGCACCTTTTTTTCTTCAGGTAAATATGCTGCCCATCTTAATAACGGGAACAATTTCTCACATATTTCTGAGTTAAAAATAATTATATATTCTAGTCCCTGAATATTCCCTCCTGATGGAGCCATTCGAGCATAATCAACTAACTTTTTTAAAATTTCAATAGGAATTGGCTTTTGCTCAAATCTTCTGATTGTACGTCTGCTATATATTGCATTTTCAATATCCATGTTAATTTAGTAAGAGTTAATCAAATTTAAATAATATTAATCAGAAGGAAATTAGTTATCTTAATTATTCATCGAGGGAATTTTTTTTAATTCTATTAATTTTTTTGCGATATCATAAAACGCATTTTCGACATTTTGTCCAGTTCTGGCAGAAATTTCAATATATTTAAGATTTAAGGCTTCTGCTAATTTTGTAGCTGTTGTATTTTTCACTTTTCTTTTATTAACTAAATCAAGTTTATTTCCAAAAACAAACCCCACTATAGGTATCATATCACTAAGATGGCTTTTTATATCCCTATACCAAGCCGAGATACTCTCAAAACTTTTTGGGTTGGTTAAATCATAAATCAAAATAATACCATTTACCCCTTGGTAAAAATGCTTTCTTATAGTTTGGAATTTACTCTGACCAGCTATATCCCATATAATAAGTTCTACGAAGTCATTACCAACATGAAAATTCTTGTCGCTAATATTGGTTCCCATTGTAGGCACGTACACTCTACTAAAAGCGTTATCGGTAAATCTTAATATAGTGGATGTTTTTCCTACGCCTGGATCTCCTACAACAGCCAATTTAAACTTATAATCTGCTTCTATTCTTTCTGTTTCACTAGGTTCTGGAAATTCTTCTCCCGTAGATAGAGATAATTCTTTTTTTCTTAATTCTTCAAGTAAATCAAGAACATTGTTTCTTAATTGATTAATTTCTAAAAATATATCTTTATCAATAGCATCGGAGTTTTCTAATTCAATTATTTTTTTAGAAGTATTAGAAAATAAAGTTTCAAGATAGTTAATATATTTATAAAAAATTAAATCATCAGCTTCTCTAAATAGAAAAGTAATTGCCGATCTAGCGGATTTTCCTCTTCTTTTTTCGTCTTTTCTTTCTATATATTTTACAATTCCTTTCAGTTTAATAGATGGAAACGGAAAAATGATTAAAGATTCAGGTGTATATCCATAGCTACCAGAAAGTAATGTGACAGCTTTAATGCTTACTAACATGCTTACATTTTCAGGAAGATCAGAAGGATAGCAATAAACTGGATTAGGACCAAGTTCATCATGTAGATCAGTGTAAACTATTGCATGCATTAACTCTTTACGTGACATTACTTTCTTATACGATATATCTAATTTAAAAATATTAAAAATATTTTTCCAAATACTAAATACATAAAATGTTTTGATTATTTATATTTGGGTATACCGAATTATTATGGTAGAAAGCTTATACTAATTGAATAAAATAAAATTATTAAGATTTATTCAAAGTCCCTCAATGTTTAATAGAATAAATCTTCTGCTCTTTCCAAAAGTACTTGGTTAATTTTTGGAGAGAATTTGTAGAGCAATTCAATGTCTAAAACAAAACTTGTACCACGATTAAACATTAATATTACTCCGAAGGTGCCCTGTTCATTTTCCTTTATAAACTTATTAGCAAGGTAACCTAGAGTTGCTCCATCATGTCCTCGAAAATTTTCCTCGTAAATGATCCACCCTAGTCCATAACCATCTAGATCAAAACCTAAATGAAGTCCAGTAAGCTTAACTTGTTTTTCACCCATTAATTCGACACGATCTGGTTTTAGGGGTTGAGTTTCGTTAAGTTTCCCTAAGTTCATGTGAGCGGTCATAAAAGAAAAATTAATTTTTTTTTTAAAGAAAACATCATAAAATTGATAAAATATAGACATAAAACTTAATTTATTTTTATCTCTCTCCTAAAAAAGTTAATTTTTGTTGTAAATTTTTGAGATGTGAAGACTTATTAGTTCGATACCAATAGACAAAGATAGAAAGTTTGACAAACGCCTTCTAATCGTTTTCATGATTCAGTTTACTGAAGTTTTAGGATTTAGTAGTGTGATGCCCATCATCCCATTTTTAGGGTTATCTTTGGGTTTGAACGCGTTTCAAGTTGGATTAGTTCTTAGTATTTTTAGCTTATGTCAACTTTTCGCTAGTCCAATTACTGGCAAACTTAGTGATAGATTCGGAAGAAAACCATTGTTGCTATTTAGTCAAACGAGCACTCTTATAGGATTCATTCTTCTTGGATTAGCTAATAATGTTTGGATATTAGTTGCAGCACGACTTGTAGACGGACTTCTAGGAAGTAATATGACAGTTAGTCAAGCGTATATTAGCGATGTGACAGATCCCAAATATCGAACTAAAATTTATGGTTATTCAAGCGCGGTTTTTGGTGCTGGGTTAATTTTTGGACCCGTGATTGGAGGATTATTATTATCAATTAACTTTTCAGCTCCCTTTTTTTTTGCAGCTGGAGTTAGTCTTCTCTCTATTATATTGGTATTAGCCTTTTTGCCTGAATCATTAACTAAAAAAGAGGAGAAATTAGATTTTAAGTTCGGAGATATCTTTCCTACAAAGGAAACTAAGCGATTCTTTAAATCGGCTAAAATTCGAGGTATTTTGGTGGTTTATTTTATCTATAATTTCGGATTTTTTCTATTTATTACAACATTTGCTCTATTTGCTGCTAATCAAATTAATGTTACTCCCCAAGAGGTTAGTTTTTATATGGCCTGGATTGGCGTTCTTAGGGTCCTTTTTCAGAGTGTTCTCATCAATCCTTTAGTGAAAAAAGTAAGTGAAAATAAAACTCTAGCAATAGGTGTTTTTACGATGATTTTAGCAATGGCAATCCTGATATTTTCTACTAGCTATTGGATTGTATATCTTCCCTTTTTCTTTTTAGCATTTGGAACAGGTGTAGCTCGCCCCATTCTTACTAGCAAACTAACGAAAACTGTTAAAAGAGAGGAAACCGGTAGTGTACTAGGTGTGAATAATGCATTAACTAGCATTGGACAGATTATATCCCCTATTCTTGGTGGATTACTCTTACAATTTCTACCTACACAAATGCTTCCATATTTGTCAGCAGTTATATTCGGAATCATATTTCTCATATGGGAATGGGCATTTGTTAATTCGGTTCAAAAAGAAAAAGGACAAGTAAAAGAATTAAAAGAACAAGTTATTAATTTAGACTAGTTTTATTTTCCTTTTTCAATTCTACATAATATATCTGTAATATCAAGGTAATATCGCTGTATATATATTAGTTCGTGAAACTCAGCTTTCACGAATTTTGATTTATATTTATTATTTAAATATATTAAAAAGTTTATTCGCTAAATCATTAAAAGCAGAATCAACACCCTCTCCTGTCAATGCGCTTGTTTCTATATAACCAAGATTATGAGTATTTGCTAATTCAATTGCTTTTTCAGTACTAATTTGTAATGCGTCAATTAAATCCTTCTTATTTCCTACAATAAATCCAACTAAATCTGGACGATTTTTTAATTGGTTCTTCACATCGAAGTACCAACTGGAAATATTTTCAAAGGATTTTTGATTAGTTAAATCAAAAACCAAAAAAATACCATCTGAACCAAGATAAAATTGTTGTCTCATCGTTTCAAACTTTATTTGTCCAGCAATATCCCATAAAACTAACTGTACTGTTGAGTCTTCAATTTTGAAAACCTTATCAGAGACATGTACTCCGAGTGTAGGAATATATGTTCTTCTAAACGCATTATTAGTATATCTTAAAATTAGAGAGGTCTTTCCAACTCCAGGATCTCCTACAATTGCTATTTTAAATTTATAATCAACAAGACCAGCTTCTTTTACTTTTTGCTCAGGAAATTCTTTCGCCTGAACACTTTCTTTATTCTTTAATTCTTCTAATAGATTTGATAAACTTAATTCAAATTCTTCTAATAACTCGGAATATGTTTCTTTAGAAGCATTTTTTTTTTCTAGATTGGCTATTTTTTGCGTAATTTCATCAAATGGAGGAGTAAGCTGATTCATGTATTTATAGAAAATAACATCATCTATTTCCCGAAATAATAAGGCTATGGCAGATTGCCCTATACCACCACGTCTATTTGGATCCTCCCACATAATATATTTAATTAATCCTTTCATATTTAATGTTGGAAACGGGAGAACTACCAATGATTGGGGTACAAGGCCCCGCTCACCTGAAAGAACCGCGATAACTTTAATTACAATATGCATAACATTATTTGGTGAATAATTAGTAGGGCGCCATACAAGAGGATTTGGTCCGAGTTCATCATCAAGTTGCGCGTACAAAAGTACTGTAATAACTTCTTCAGTCATTATATATAGGAATATTATCTTTTTAATGAATTTAAATAGATATTAACTAAATGCTAGTAATATTAGTTTTTTATAATTTAAATTTTAACTTTCCCTTTAATTATTTAATTCAAAATCCTAATTAAAAGAAATTGATTTTCCGTTAGGATCACAAAAATTAAATTTAATTATAATTTTAACAAATAAACTGGCTAATTTTTATTTTCACAACAAATATTATCGTAATGGTGAAATAACCATTGTCGCAAAAGAAGTTTGGTGAGGAAGTGGAGAAAGCTTTTAATAATGTTACCCACTTACTTCAGGGTATGATAGAAGATAGAGCAGTGCCCAGAAATATTAAAAGAATAGCTCAAAGAGGAGTGAATGAGCTACAGAGAGAAGACGATTCAGCAGCAGTTCTTGCAAGTAATGTGATGTACATGATGGACGATCTAACTCTTGATCCAAATTTACCATTTCACAGTAGAACTACAATTTACAGAATTCTCTCAATCTTAGAAAAGATAAAGGATATTTAAAAAACATTCGATGGTTTAATTTTTTTTCTTTTAAATTAAAGTTAAATTATAAAGAATCTATTTTTAACTAGAATATTCCAAATTGACGAACTTTTTTATTAATTAAAGGAATTAACTTTTCAAACTCCTTGATTCGGTTGTCATTCTTTGTATATATTACCTCAAAATCATCCACTTGTTCCTTATTAATCTCACTAATAAAATTTTGAGAAATACCTGAAATTTCTTCGAAAATGTGATCAAATTTTTGAGTTATGTCTTGAAGTTCAGTATCGATATTCTTATGTTGCTTACGGACCATATTTCTCAATTTCCCTCTCGGAATTCTTATATTATCTATTAATGTATCACACCCATCAAGAAATTCATAAGCTTTTAATTTATTTTCTGATGTTAATCTTGATTCTATTATCTCGGTTCTATAAGTATTTATCCTCCCACGCGCATATGTATCAAAATTTAAAGAAATAGAATCAATTCCTTCTCGTACTAAAAATCTTAGGAATTCAGGATCATCGCTAGGAGCTTGTCCACAAATTCCTACTTTTTTGCCATTTTCATGAGCGACTTTAATTAAATGAGTAATAGCCCTTCTTAATGATTCACTATTAGTTTCATAATTATATTTTTTCGACAATGGGATTAATTTTTCATTATCTCTCCCAACACCATAAATTAGTTGAGTTAAATCATTAGAACCAATAGAAAAGCCATCAAAATAATTACAAAATAGATCTGCGCAAAAAATATTTGAAGGTATTTCAGCCATGCAATAAATCTGTAATCCCTCTTTTGTTCTTTCCAACCCTTCTCTTAACATTATCTCTTGAATTTTCTCAGCTTCTTCAGGAGTTCTACAAAATGGAATCATTGGTATTATATTCTTTAATCCCCATTCACGTGCTTTTAATATAGCTTTTAATTCTAAAATAAATGCGTTTTGGAAATCATCTGAGACGTACCGAGAGGCCCCCCTGAAGCCAAGCATTGGATTATTTTCTTCACTTTCATAAATCCACCCTCCTACTAAATTCTCATATTCATTAGTTTTAAAATCTGAAAGTCTAACGATACAGGGGGCAATACTTCCATCGGGTAAAGCTTTCCAGACTCCCGCAGCAATAGTTGCAATACCCTCAGCTAATTTTTCTATATAAAATAATTCTTTATCATCATAACCAATTGTTAATTCTCTAATTTTATCAAGTGTATTCTTAAGGTTCTTAATTTGTTGATTAAAGGGATCCTTATGATAAAGATCACTTTTTTTAATGCTTTCAATTCTTTTGCGATGCTCCAAAAGGATATCATGTCTCATTATTAGAGTATCAAAATCAATCAAGGCATTTGGATGAATCTGAATCTCATCATTAATTATAAATTCTAACCTTGCTAGACCAGTTCCATCAGGATACTTACCAGAAGATAATGCCCCCTTTGGAATTCCTAAATTTACTAAAACTTGAGTCCTAGTATGGGGGAGTTTAGCAAATTCAATAGTATCATAATCATATTCTACTTCTTTAGTCCAAATTCTTGGCTCACCTTCACTGCAATCAATAGTAACAGTTTTAAGATCTTCTTCACGTTGCTTTTCTTTTATAATTTCTAAAATGTTTTCAGCTCCGACAATCGAAGTAATATTTAATTCTCTTGAAACAATCGCGGCATGACATGTAGGACCTCCTCTCTCAGTTATAACTCCTCCAAGGTTTTGCATATAAGAGGTCCAATCTGGATTTGTTTCTTCCGTAATTAAGATATCTCCTTCTTCTAATAAATAAGCATTATTGATAGATTCAATTACTTTTATTTTACCATAACCAATTCGACGACCAATTGCTGTTCCAGAATTTTCTATTAAATAACCATTTTTAGTTAATTTAGTGGGATCTTCTAATAGATAGAATATCTCTTCTGTATCTCCTTTTTGAGAATGTACAGTTTCTGGCCTAGCTTGAACAATGTAGATTTTTCCATTATTCCCAAGAGCCCACTCAATATCCATAGGTCTTTCATAATGTTCACGAATTTTTATGGCATAGTCTGCTAAGATCCCAACTTGATCTGAATTCAGGCAGAATTTTTTTTGATTTTCTATACCAACTGGGACTGTAACTGTTCCACCTTTTTCTTTATCAAATATCATCATTTTTTCTTTTTTTACTAGACTACGGCTGATTATTTGTAATTTTGGGCTATGTTTAAATACTATAAATTCATCTCCCTTTTCAATACCTTGTACTATTAATTCTCCTAATCCAAAAGTTCCTCGAATTACCACCACATTGGGATTTCCTGAATCTGGATCCTCTGTGAACATTACTCCAGAAGCTTTTACACCTTTTAAGCCTCCGGCCATTTCTTGCACTCCCACACTTAATTTAACCACAAAGTGATCAAACCCTGCTCTTTCTCGATACATTGTTGCTCGTGTGGTAAAAACCGACGCCATATCTTTGAGAATATATTCTAAAATTTGATTTTCGCCAGATATATTTAAATGGGTATCTTGTTGACCAGCAAAAGAAGCATCTGGAAGATCCTCAGCTGTGGCTGAACTCCTCACAGCAAAGGTTGTATCTTCTCCTATACGCGCGATAAGTTTAAAGTAAGCGTCCAAAATCTCATCTGCTAGGCTATCTGGGATTTTTGCTTGTTCTATGGAATACCTAATATCCGCGCAAAATTTATCTACTTCTTTAATTGATTTAATATCTTCTTTTGTTAATTCATCGGAAATTTTGTTAATAGTTCGGTTAATATATTCTTTAAGTGAAATTTCCTCGTCTTTTATTCTAAAATAATTGGTTTCTAATATATAATCATAAGCTGTTGCGGTTACAGCAAATCCTAGTGGTACAGGAATTCCAAATGAAAGTAATTCTCCTAACGAACTATTTTTACCCCCCACAAGGCCTACATCATTTGATCTAACATCATCAAAAAATTTTATATATCTATATTCGTATTCAGTCATTTCCAAGGTTAGTAAATAGGTAATTATTTATATATAATTTTAGTTTCTTTTTGATTTTAATTTAATTTCTAAGAAAAAAGTAACTAAAATTTAATGCTAGTTTCTTCAATTAAATCAATTTGTTAATATATACAAGAAAAAAAAATTAGAGTATTAATTCACCAGAATTCCAAATCTTTTTTTATAAAAATAAATCCCAACAGATGTAATTACTAAAGCATAAAAAGAATATGCTTTTGTAAAGTCAGTGGTAACTAATTGCTCTAAACCCGTTATTATATTAATTCGTTGGTAATCATCATAGGATGCCATAAATGCTAAATAAAATAAAACACCCCATAATAAATATTTTTTACTCATAGGGATTTTAGGATGAAATACAAGGAATACTTGAAAGCCTGCTATAGCTCCATGAAGTGCTGGTCCTACGATTGCAAAAATAATACTATCTGTCTCAAGGATTAATCCTATTGTAACGTTTAGAAAGCCGTAGAAAGTTATACCCGACATTGTGTTTAGAAAAACGGATTCCAGTTTTAATATACAGGTAACACTTATTAAAATAATTGTAAAATAGGTTGTATGTAACACGGCTTCAAAATCTTGAATAGTGAACATAAAGGACCAATATCCTATACATGCTAAAAATATCAGCCAACCTAACATCTGAATAATTTTTTTAATTCTTTCGTCAAAAAGGTCGATTTTATATGTGTCTTTTTTAAATAGCATTTTAATTTTTTTTAATTTACTATCTGTTTCAGTAGATTCTCCCATTAACACGCCACTCTTTACTAAATGGTTTTAATTTTGATTTATGTGAAATTACATTTGGAGTATGTAATTAATGATTTATGAAATTTTAAAAACCTTACTGAATTTAATGTCAAATTTCGGAAAAAAAATAAAAAGAGAAATAAAGTGATATAAATTTGAAACTGAATGTATAATTAAAATTTTAATATTTATATATTAGGATAATATTAATTGCGCATTGATAAGAAACAAACTTAACTTAATTCCTTTTCGAAAACTTCAAAATCAGATTGAGTATAAAGGCAGAAAATTACGCTTTTGATCTTAGTAGTCTCATTAAGATATTCTTTAACGGTGTTAATCATAATTTTTGCGCATCTATCTATAGGGTAACCAAATATTCCTGTGGAAATAGCCGGAAATGCAATTGTTTGCAAATTATTTTCGTCCATTAATTTTAGACTATTTAATGTAGCATTTTTTAATTTTTCATCTTCATTTCCCTCCCCCATTCGCGGACCTACTGCATGTATTACATGTTTAGCTTTTAAATTGCCCCCAGTTGTTATAACAGCCCCTCCTACATAAGTATTACCTATTTTATTACATTCTTCTTGAACTTTGGGACCTCCTTTCCTCCTAATTGCTCCCGCCACGCCTCCACCCATAATTAGTTGTGAATTTGCTGCATTCACAATAACGTCTGTTTCTAATTCAGTGATATCTCCCTGTTGTAACTTAAGTAGTGAATTTTTAACTTTAATTTCATTCATATTAAACTTCAGTATTTATTTCATATAAAAACGTTATTAACTACTAGCTTAATTTGCATCAAAGCAAATTAAATTTCAATTAAAAATTATGAAAAAGATAAAATTAAACAAATTACTCTAGAGGTTCTCCAACCTCTGGAGGTTTGTCACTAGTTTTTTTGAATATTTCATCCAATTTTGTACGATCCTCATCTGACATCTTACTCATAGCTTCTAAATTTTGTCTCATTAAATCCATCATGACTTTTTGTGAAACAATTTGATTCAAAACAGGTAAAGAAATTCGTATTCGTGTTAATTCATAATACATAGTTTTAGCAGAGTCACGCATATCTTTTAGCTCTTCTTTAGTCATTCCCTCCTCACCTACTCCTGGACAATCTACATCAACAATACTAAAATTTTTCCCATCAAATTCGAGTGGATAAACCCTGCAGCTCAATGGTCGATTATCATACACTAAACATTTTTTATCATTTTGATTATATAAAGGACACTTAACTTCTAATAAATCTTCGATTGGTGTAATAGAAAAGGGCTCCTTTTTTGTTGTATCCTCACCTTCTTCTGGAGGTGGTGGTAATGGCTTTAGAATTAAATCCATAACTCCATTTGGTTTTTGATATACGTCTAAATATGGCATAAAGTTAGCAATTACACCATTTCGGGCCCAAAGTTCCAAATCCCAAAAAGTTATTGGAATTGGTCCCCTTTCTAAGCAGCATTTATCACAGCGAGTACATTTAAACGTAAATTTCGTTTTTGGTCCCTCTTCTTTACCTTTTTCTTCTGATTTCTCACTCTCAGAGGGTTTTGTCTCTGGTTCTTCATCTTTTTTAGAATTTTGAGGTTCATAATTCTTTTTTGGCATTATAATTCTCCCTTTATATATTTAATTTCAATTTTAAACATGAGAATTAATTCTTAAAAAAAAATTTTATTCTTATTATGAAAAAATTAATTATTTTTCTTATTATGATTTAAGTTATAATTTCTAAATAAATGAAACGATTTAATTGAGAATTTATGCCATAAAGCTTTTTAGAGTTTAATAATTAACTTTTTTATTATTAGATTTTTTGTTGAAGTATAATGAAATTTTCAGATTTGAATAAATATATAGTATGGTTAATGTTATCAATTATTTTGATTGGTACATTCTTTATTGGGGTTTCTATATCTTCAATTCCTTCTGAATTAATAAAAATAGTATTAATAATTATTGGAATTATTTTATTTCTACTTCAATATTTAGTTATCATTAAATCTTCGATTGGTGCTCTAATTTCACGTAAGAAGTTGGGAGCGGCAATTATGCATAGTTTTAATTTATTATTTTCATTCATCATAGGATTTACAATTCCTTTAATGGAATCTTACAGTAGAAACAACTTCGCAATAGTAATGCTGCCTTTATTAATAATTTTGAGTTTGATAATTACTGATAAATACTTTAAGGATTTTGAAAATAGCAAGCATGGAAATTCAAAAATAGATATCGATCAAGAATTTGATCGCCCAGTTATCGAATTTGAAGGAAAAAAGTATATTTTTTCAATTCGATCTTTGATAGCACTAGCAATTGGTGCTCCACTACTAGCTCTATTAATTTATTATTTTTTTGATTGGAATGCTAATTACTGGTTGCATGAGTTAGTGGTTAAGCAAACTGTGTATTTTCTAAACTTATTTTTCAACATGGGGGCAAATTCAAGCTATTTTCCTTTTGGAAACTATCATTGGAGTTTTATAGTTCCTGGACAGCATAGTATTTTTTTTGAAACCTTCTGTACCGGAGTCCAAGCTATTTGTGTATTTGCAGGAATTATAATTTTTATTCCACACTCACAAGATAAAGAAACAAGTAAAGATATAATTTGGAGAAAGGCTAAATCTCTGGTAATTTCCTCGATTATATTTTATGTGGTAAATATTATTCGAATGCTTATTCAAATTGAATTATATTATCTGGATTATCCTTGGGAATCGATTCATGTATCCATAAGCGCAGCATCATCATTTATTGCCGCGATTATAATATTATTAATGCACAAATGGATTCCAGAGTTTATAATAAGTATAATTTATATTGGAACATTAATTAAGAAAAAACTTGGAAAAAACGGTAAAATTAAAGGGAGAAATCAAAAATAATTGTCACTAAATAAAGGAAAATAAAATGTTAGATTACGAACAAGAACAAAAGATTGTAGAAATTGATAATGTGAAAATTGGGGGCCAACCAGGAGAAAACTCAACAGTTATGATTGGTACGGTTTTTTATGCTAGGCATTCTGCTTTATTAGATGAAAAGACTGGAAAAATAGACAAGGACCTTGTTGAGAAAGAATTAAATGAGTTTTCCGAAATAATTGAAGATGCAGGAATGCAAGGAATTATTGACGTTGTTGGAGCTTATTCAGAGGCTCTTATAAAAGAATGTGAGTTTGTTTCAGAAACTGTTGAATATCCATTTCTAGTCGATGGGTTAAACGATAATTCACGCATCCCAGCCATGGAAGGCTTGAAAGAGATAGGGTTATTAGATAGAGCAGTTTTAAACAGTATTGATGAAAATACGACTGAAGAAAGTTTAAATAAATTAAAAGAGATTGGAGTCAAAAGTGCCGTGCTATTAACTTTTGGCTCAAAATATATCTTTCCAAAACAAAAAATCGAATTTTTAAGGAATAAACTTATTCCCAAAGCGGAAAAAGCAGAGATAAAAAATGTTATAGTAGATACTGCCGTTTTAGATTTACCATCTATTGGTATTAACGTTGAAACTACTCGACTAGTAAAAAGCGAACTTGGGTTACCAACTGGTTTTGCACCTGCAAATGCAATTTATGGATGGAAATATGGTAAGAAATATGGAGAAACATCGAGATGTGGAGCAATTGCATCCATAATGACTTATTGTGTAAATGGTGGAAGTGATTTTGTTTTGTTTGGGCCTATTAAATTTGCCAAATGTGTTGTGCCAGCGATTTCATTAATTTCAGGAATAAATTCCTATTACAGAAAAAGAATTTTAAGGAAGCCTATATCCGAGAAGACACCTTTAAAAAAGATTTTTTAGGCGATATATCTAATTAATAAATCTTTTGTGCGATTTAGGAAATTTGGTAAACTATCATTTATTTTATCTTTTTTAATTTCATCATCTAAAAGAAATAAGAGATACATTTCATACCTATAGACATTTATTTTTTTAAAGAGAATGGTGGAGTCAGCAACTTTAAAAACAGCCTCATCTTCTTTTATGGCTTTATATTTAGAAAAGATTTTGAATAGTATGGCAAACTGAGGTGCTGTTATTTCAAATACGTTTAATAATTCCTCTGTTTTAGGTATATTTGTTAAAGATACAGCTTCAGGTGTATAATAATCTGCTAGCACTAAACCATCACTGTTTAACATTAAAGTTAAATAAGTCCCAGTTTCTCTTGAAAAGTTCTCTAAATTATGACCTATTAATTCCTTATTAGGACTTAGTTTTGAGATTCCAGAGGAGAAAGCTCTTAAAATTGAAAAGAGACGAAATATACTAGTTATATAAATTTCTGGTTTATTATTCGAATCTATATTAATTAATTTTTCCTTAATTATTTTTAAATTATTATTTAGTTCTTTAGATTCAATGATATCAGGGTCTCCCTTCGATAGAATATATATAATTGGAGTATCTTGCTTAAAACTTTTTAATACTTTAGTTATATTTTGAAGATATTCAAAACTCTCTTCAAATCTATTTCTATTTCTAATATCAATAAAATAAAATATTAAGTCAGCTTCATACAAATAAATTTGAGCTCTATTAAGATATTTTTCCCTAAGACTTAACTGACCTCCTAAATCCCATAAAAAAATTGTCGTACCAAGTGTTTCAATAGAACTTACTTGGGCTCCAAATGTTGGTTTTAATCCCATTAATTTAGAAAATTTTCTATCTACTGATAATAAGTATGAGGTTTTACCTGAATCATCTAAACCTGCAAATATAATTTTCATTTTTCTCTGGGTTGTAGTAGGCGTTGTAGGAGTTTCCTCAATCTTAAGAACTTTTTCTAAGAAATTTATAAAATGATGCTCTATTTTATCTTGCGATTTGTAATTATCTACAATTTCGTTATCAAAAACTTGAAATAAATCCATAATAATATTTTTTAGCCTACTAATGTTATTATACAAAAAGCTCCTCCTATTCTCATCAACAAATAGAGAGAAAGATGTCGCCAAAGGTTCCTGGCTGAACTTCACATTTACAAAATGAAAAAATGTTAGTGAGGTTAAATTGAAATCTGGAAATGGGATTATACCAAAATACTTAAATTTTTCAAAATCCACCTTATTAAGTATAGTACTATCACCGATTAAGAGACTCAAATTTTTTATTGAAATTTGAGTATAATCTCTAATATTTAAACTGGGAACTGCCTCTTGCGTAGTGTCTTTTGTTTCAGATTTGTTTTGCTCACTGGATTTTGGGAACATGTATATCGGCTCAGGACCTAATTTATCATATGCGCTGAATAGAATTCCTCTAACTATTGATGATTTAAGTAGTTCTTCCATTACCTAAGACTTTTGATTTAATTAGAATTAAAACACTTATATTATTTTTTAGGATAATTAATTATTTATATATTAGATTTGTATATGCTAGAAAGAATTGCAGATAGTATTAGAAATAATGAAAATATACTTGAAAAAAAAGAAATTAATCCAATAATCAAATTTATCAGTAAAAATTCCTTCAAAAGTGAGCGTATCTTTTCTGACATTGGAGAGGATTCAGCTACAATAAAAAATAATAAAAATTATATTTTAGTAACTACAGACAGAATTAAAACAGAATTCATAGAAAACTTTCCTTTTGGAGCAGGTTTCAGCTCGATTTTGGTTGGCGTGGATGATATCTATTGTTGTGGGGGAAAACCAATTGCTGTAAGTATAATTCTTTCATATAAGGATTCTGATATAGGAAAGAAAATTATTGAGGGAATTTGTGAAGGTTCGCAAAAATTCCAATTACCAATAATAAGAGGTCATACAAAACCAGGTAGTAATCACTATGAACTTAGTTCTACTCTTATTGGTGAAATTAAAAAAGAAAACTACATCTCTGCATTAAACGCTAAAGAGAACGATGATATAATTTTAGCAGTAGATTTTGATGGAAAAGTGGGAAGAGCTAGTGAATATTACTGGGATACAGTTACTTTTAAAAGTACTACTGCAGTATTACAAAAAAGAGAGTCAATGAATCTTATTGCTGAAAAACATTTGGCTAATTCATCGAAAGACATCTCTAATGGCGGAATTTTTGGAACTTTATTACAATTAATAAAATATTCAAATATGGGTGCAAATGTGAATATCAATAATATTCATATTCCTGAAGCTTTAATTAAACAAAATTATAATTTAAATAAATATATACAAATGTATTTAACAACCTCCTATATTTTGACCGCATCAAAATACAATTCAACGAAAATTTTAAATATTTTTTCAAAATTGGGGTTATATTCCAATATTATTGGGAAAATCATAAAAGGAAACCAATTAATAATTAATAATGGTAAAGAATCATTACCAGTTATAAGTTATTAAATTGTTTACTAATTATGATGATAATATTAGAAGTAAAACTCCCTGATATTCCCGGAAGTTTAATTGAATTAATTAGACCTATTTCTGAAAATAGTGGTAATATTTACGGGATTTTACACTATCATGATAGAAAGGTAAATAACATGATACCTGTAACCATTAATTTTGAACTTACAGAAGAAATTAGGGAGGTTAGTTTAACAAATATTAAAAGAATATTAAATAAAAAAAATATTCAAATTGATACTATTACTTTTGATACTGAAAAGAGGACTATCATGGTAATTTTATCTGGTCATGTATTTGATACAGATATATTAGATACAATTAAAAGATTAGGAGCTAAAAAAATTAAAGTCTTAGAATTATATGCAAAATTTACAGAATTGGAAGAGATTTCTAATGTTAAATTAAAATTAGAATTCCCAGAAACTATGGCTAAATCTGTCCTCTTAGCTGAGTTATCTAGAATTTGTAAAGAGAAAAATCTATTTCTAATTAGCAGCTAAATATTTATTAGATTTTAAAATTAATAAGAAAAATTATGACAAAATCAGGATTTTAGTAAAAAATAAAAGCGTTATTGAAATAATTCATTAGTTTTAATCAAAAAAAAGCATACGGATATTATGGAAATTAAAATTGGATTAATTGGTAAGGGAAATGTTGGAACTCATTTTCTTCAAATATTAAAAGAGAGAGAAACAATATTAAGGAATAAATTTGAGATTGAGGTAATAGTGGTTGCCATTTTTGAACTCGATGGAGCATTGATAAATAAAAAGGGGTTAAAACTTAATGAAATTTTAAATTGCACTAATATTAGAGAATTATCTTATTGGGAAGAAAATAAAAAGTTTATTGATTATGTATCAGTAATTTCTATGGATATAATAATCGAAACGACTCCAACTAACCATAAAACTGGAGAACCTGGATTATCACATATCATTGACGCTTTAAAGAATAATGTTAATGTTATTTCGTCAAACAAAGGCCCATTTTATCTTGAATATAAAAAAATTAAAAATTTAGCTGAAAAGATGAAAAAGTTAGTAAAGTATGAAGCAACGGTCGCTAGCTGTGTTCCGATTTTATCTATTAAAGAAAATTTGATAGGAAATGAAATATTCGGAATAAGAGCAATATTGAATGGCACTTCAAATTATATTCTAAGCAGAATGACAGCTGAAGGAATTGCTTTAACTATTGCATTAAAAGAAGCTCAAGAATTAGGTTATGCTGAAACCAACCCAAAATTAGACATAGAGGGTTATGATGCTGCTGGAAAATTAGTCATCATCGCAAATCAATTATTAAATTTGTCGAAAACCATAAATGATGTGGAAATAAAAGGAATTACAAACGTTACTCCTGAAGCTATAGAATTAGCTAAATTAGATGGATATGTGATTAAACAATTAGCGATTGCTGAAGATAATAATTTAATTGTAGAACCAAGATTAGTAGAAAAAGATTCACCCTTAAATATTGGTGGAACTTTAAATGTTATAGAATTAATTACTAAATATGCGGGTTCAATAATTTTAATAGGGAGAGGCGCTGGTGGTTTTGAAGCTGCTTCTGCTATTTTTAATGATTTTATTTCTATTATTAAAGAAATGAGGATTAGAAATTATGAATTTTAACTATAAAGATAATTTTAAGGGTATTGTTTCAATAATAGGTGCTAGCGAAATTGATATTAAGACTGAAAAAATAACTTTTGAATTGGGAAAATTATTAGCACAAAATAAATATGCAGTGGCTTGTGGAGGCTTAACTGGTGTAATGGAGGCAATATGTAAAGGTGTTAAAGAAGAAAACGGGTTAACAATAGGAATTATTCCCTTTATCGAAAAATCTGCTGCAAATAAGTATATTGATATCGTTATTCCTGTCCCATTTTCTCAGGCTAGAAATATTGTAGTGGTTTTGACAGGGGATATTTGTATTGCGATTGGTGGAAAAGCAGGCACCTTATCTGAACTTTGTTTTGCATGGATATACCAAAAACCAATAATTGCTTTATCTAATGTATCAGGTTGGTCATCTAAGATTTCAAATCAAAAAATTGATGATAGAAGACCCGATAAGATATATGGTGTTGAAACCCCTCAAGAAGCAATTAAAAAAATAGAACAATTACTAAAGTAAGCAAATATGATGTTAATGAAAATAATAATTAAAATCGGAATGTTAAGAATATTATGGTAAAAATTACGGGAGGTAATGGAAGTTCTTTTGATGATGCTATAATAATTTCTGATTGTTCACACTTTGAAGGTATTGATCAGGAATATATTGTATTAAAGCAAAGATTTGGCATTTATAAACTTATAAAACAGAGTTTGATTGAAGAAAGCGGAAAAGTTTATGATCTTATAGAAATACAATTAGAAGATGGGAGTAAAGTTGAGGTATATTTTGAAATAACAGATTTTTTTGGAATAGGATTTTAATTTTAAATAAAAACTTAAATTTAGAATTATGAAATTTCATTCAACAAATTATCTTACATCTGAAGTTGATTTTAAAACTGTTATTTTAACAGGTCAAGCACGCGATAAGGGCTTATATATGCCAAATGAAATTCCTAAATTAAGTTCTGAACAAATTTATTCTCTTAAAAATAACAATTTTAATGAAATTGCTTTAAATATCCTAACTCTAATTGTTAAAGATTCTATTCCCAAAAATATTTTTAGAACAATTCTTAAAAATGCTTTAAATTTTGAAGTTCCTGTTGAAAAAATTCAAACTTATGATTATATATCATATTTAAGTAAAGGACCAACATGTAGCTTTAAAGATTTCGGAGCTAGGACCTTAGCTAGATTAATGGAATATTTTCTTAACATTGAAAACAAAGATATTATCATTTTAACTGCTACGTCTGGTGATACTGGAGGAGCTGTTGCTCATGCATTTTATGAAATGAAACATATAAACGTTGTTATTCTTTATCCAGAGAAAGAGATAAGTGAATTACAGAGAAAACAGATGACTACTTTAGGTAAAAATATAAACGCTATAGGAATTGATGGTAAATTTGACGATTGCCAAAAATATGTAAAAAGAGCCTTTTCTGATAAAGATTTAAAAACTTTAAATTTATCCTCAGCCAATTCCATTAATTTTGGAAGATTATTACCTCAATGTATTTATTATTTTTGGAGTTATTTACAAATTGTAAAAAACCAAGATGAAAAAGTTATTTTCTCAGTTCCATCTGGAAATTTTGGAAATTTAATGGGTGGATTATTATCGTATAAAATGGGCTTACCAGTAAAAATATTTATATCAGCAGTGAATGAAAATGATGAATTTCCGAGATATCTATCCTCAGGAATATATGAGAAAGTTATTCCTTCAAAAAACTGTATTTCTAATGCCATGAACGTGGGTCATCCATCAAATTTAGCACGAATTTTCGATCTATACGGAGGACGAATGGATGAGAATGGAATTATTACCAAGGAACCAAATTTAGAACAAATGCGAAATATTATCATATCTTATTCGATTAACGACGACTTAACAAGAAGAACCATAACAAATTTTTATAAAAAATATGAAAGAGTAATTGAACCTCATGGAGCCGTTGGATGGGCAGCACTCCAAATCTACAAGAAAAAATTTCCAAAAGACCGCCAATACAAAGCGATATGCTTCGAAACAGCGGATCCTGCCAAATTTCCAAGTGAAATTGAAAATTTAACTGGAAAAAGTCCTGAATTGCCAAATTCTTTGAGTATAGTTAAAATTAAGAAGGAGTACACAAATACGAGAACCATTAATAAATATCAAGATTTTAAAAATTTTTTACGAAAGAATTTTATACAATAAGATAATCTATTTTTTTATAAAAGAATATATTTATATTTTGTTTTAATTATCAAAACCTTAGATAGGTGAATTTATTTGTCAATCCAATATTTAACAAAGAAAAAAGAAGAAAGACCTGTTGAACCTTCTAAGATTTTGTTCACGGGACTTGACGCAGCTGGTAAGACCACCATCATTTTGGGATTACAGCGCGAATTTTCTAAAATAGCTTTGCTTAAGCCAACTCGCGGTGCGCAAAGAAGAATATTTGAATTTCTAGGGAGAGATATAGCGGAATGGGATTTGGGAGGTCAAGTTTCTTATCGAATTGCTTATTTAAAAAACCCAGGAAAATATTTTGATGGCACTGAGATTGCTATATATGTGATAGATGTACAAAATAAGGCTAGAATTCCGGAGGCAGTAAGTTATTTTAAAGATGTTGTTGAGCAGTTTAAGAAACTTGAAATCTCACCTCCTATCTATGTATTCTTACATAAATATGATCCCGCCCTAGTACGTAACGCTTTAAATGAGCTTAAATCATTAGAGATTGAGATAAAAGAAAAAGTTAAAAATGCTGTTGATTATAGGGAAATCTATTTTTATAATACATCTATTTATGATCTGCCATCAATAATTAAAGCAATGTCTGAGATTTTGTTGAATTTATACCCAAAGTCTGATTTAATAGAGAAAACTGTAAATCAATTTGCCGAAAAGGTTAACTCTGATGGAGTGGTTATTCTTGATGATAATTCACTTATATTAGGAGCATACTATAAGAGTGATGAGGCACGTAATCTCTTATCCGCATCTACGCCGTATTTTCTCGCCCTTAATGATAACCTTCAGTTTACGCAAGTATTACCGGGAAAGGAATATGATGAAAGTAAAATGGTAGTACAAAGATTTGGTAAAAACTTTATTTTTAAACAATTATCGTTAAAGGAAGGAAGTCCTCCTTACTATTTAATTATGCTTAAGCAAGATCCAAATGTGCTAAAGGAAGATTTTGACTGTTTTTCTAATTTATTAAGTGAAATCCTCTATAAATAGGTTAAAATATTTAACAAAACTTAATTATTATAAATTTCCTTCTTTTTCTTAAAAGTTAGATTTAAGATAATTCAATTGATTTATTCTTAGATAAATTCAGAATTTCTTTAATAAAAAAACATTAATAAAATTTGATTTTCATTATTATAATACAGAAATTATTTTGAGTTTTAAATTTACAAAAATGATAATATGCTCTAATTGTGGAACAACAAATTCTTCAGAAGAACGTATTTGCAGAACATGTGGAGCTCTTCTCCCTATCTCGAATAAATCACCACGTATAAAAATAGTAACTGATAAAAAAAAACCTAAATCAAAAAAAAAGGCAACTCAAGAAAAAAAAGTTAAAAAACCTTCACCATTAGAGCTACAAGAAATACCAAAAGAATTTGATGAACCGAATTTAAAAGAAAATGAATCATCTGAATATGAAGAAATTACTCAAGAATCAGCTGAGAATGGAAATATAATTGCGGGAGAAGAAAAGGAAATTTTAAAAGAAATAACTCCTAAACCATTTAGAGGATCAATTATTTCTTCTAAAGTAATATTCGGAACCCCCTCTGCTAAGGCGACTAAAAAAATCTCTAAACAAACTTCAGAAGAGCAAGAATCTACTTTATTAAAACAAAAACAATTAGAGGAGGATATGACAAAAGTTCTTAAATTTCTTTCTAAAAAAATAACAGTTGAAAAATTACCAACTGACAAAACTAAGGAAAAGAAGAAAGAAAAAGAGAAGGTTATTTCTCCATCAAGTATGAATGAAATTTTGAAAGATTTATTAAAACTAGACCTCCATATCGAAGCTTCAGCAATTGTCAAAAAGGATGGTACTATTCTCGCCTCAGCTATATCTTCTCGCATATCCGATTCCTTATTTGCCACAATTGGTCAAAGTTTATCTTTAATCGGAATGGATGTAATTGAAAGTTTAAGTGCTGGAAAATTACTAAATATTTCATTACGAGGTACTAATGGTGTTCTAGATCTAGCACCCATAGACATTAAAACAACTCAAGGGAGTGATATGATTTTAATTATTCTCTCACATCCACGAGTTAAGAGCGGAATAATTCATTTTGCCGCAAATATAGTTAAAAAACAAGTTAAGGAATATTTAGGTTTTTCAAAATAAATCAAACCCTAAAAAATCTGTTTTTGAAATGATATCTTACTAATTTTAAGAGTTCTAAAAAAAGACAAATTTTTTCTTAATTCCTGTAGAAATGAATTAAATCTATATATCGAAACTAAAGGCAGAAAATTTTCACTAATTTTAATCCAATTTTCTTCGAATGTTACCATTAAAGGAATAATAATTATTGGCATTCTTATTTTCAAATTACTTTTCAGGCCTATTAGAGATTGTACTAGAGTTGATAAGATTTCAGGATTTTTTTGAAGAGCTAGTGCTCTTCGATATTGTAAATTCGCTGCTTTATTAATCATGCTATAAATATCTCTCTTTTTCCATTGTTTTGCATCGATAAGTAAAAGATAATTTTGTTCTAATCCAATAACATCAATTTCATATTTAGTCTGATTAGTTTTCTTCCTAAAGTATGACTTGTCTGAAAAATGATAGTTCTTTATTGTTCTATAGCCATTCTTCGTAAGAATTTCTTGGATTAAATATTCAAAACCATTATAGTCTATTAAATTAGATAAATTCTTAATATCCAACTTTAAAATATTAATTGCTTCAATAATAAATAGGATTTTATTGATTGCAAAATAGTTATTATAGGGCCCTTTTTTAATTGAAATAAATTCAAAACTATTCACAAACTCTTGTAATTTCAATTCATGAAATTCTTTTAGAAATCTAATATCATACATTTCACACCAGATCTCAATCGCATCTTTAGCTGAATCTATTAAAATATAGTAAATTTCATTAAAAAATTGTTTTATAGATATTTCTGAAAGTTGACAGGGCATATTAATAATATTTTTATAGTTAAAAATAAACCTAGGAGGCTTTAAGAATAATGATTTTAGATTTAAGTAGATATCATTATATCATAATTTAATTAAATTATAATGAATTCATAGTGTTAGCATCGTAAATTTAATTTATTAACATTTTGAATGATTTGTAATTAAGAATGCCCCAAGATAATAGATCTTATTTAAAACAATTAATGCCAAAAGTATTTAGAACTGAAGGTGATGTTGTTGACTTTGAACCTGTTAAAATTGAACAAAGTTTAATAAAAGAAACAGGATTAGATAAAGAAACCGCAGGAAGGATAACAGAATTAGTAGTTCGGAGGATTATATCTTCCGGGATTAAATTTCTTTCTGGGCCACATATTAGAGAAATAGTATGTTCTATTTTATCAGAACAGCATTTTGAAGAAGAACGCAAACTATATACCAGAATTGGTATGCCGTTAATGGATTACGAAGAATTACTTGAGAAAGGTTTTAGTAAGGAGAAGCAAAAAATATTAAATCCAGAAAAAATACATCATAAAGCTGCAAATCAATTAGCTGAAGAATATGCATTGCTCAGAATTTTAAGTGATGAGGAATCACATGCCCATTTATATGGAGATATTTATATCCATCAATTAAAATATTTTGATTTAAGGCCTTATAGCCAATTATGGGATCCAAGATTAATTTTGCATTTTGGCCTTCCTCCATTGAAGAATTGGAATGTTTCAAGTAGAACAAAACCTCCAAAAAACCTAACAGACGCTTGTATTCAACTCGCTAATTGGTTGGGAATTATTCAATGTGAATTCTGTGGAAATCAAGGTTATGATTTTTTTACGATCTTTTTAGCTCCATACGCTACTCATTTATCATACCAGGAGATTAAAAACGAACTAAGGAGATTCATTAACGGGATTAACCATTTTTCTCTGATTTCTGGAAAGAATTTTTTAAAATCTTCTATTGCTTGTTTTCCAACAATTATTGAAAATGTAATGAATCTCGATTATATTGATTCACAGGGAAACAAAAAAGGAGTTTATGGAGATTTTGAGGAAGAATGTTTAAAAATCTTTAATGCAATTATCGATATTTTTATTGAGGGAGATTATAACAAAAATCCGTTTCCTATGCCGAAACATTTAGTATATATTGATTTAAAATACTTATATCGAGTTAAGGATTCTTATTTAAAACTTTTTGAAGAAATTAATAAAACTTGCGCTCCCTATCTTATAAATTTATCAAGTAGGTGGGTTAAAGATGTACTTATTAGAAACCTCTCAGATTCATATCTTAATCATGGAATTCTTCAAAAAATATCATTAAATCTTCCTAGGTATGCTTATTTGAGCAAAGATATAGATAATTTTTTAGAAACATTAACACGTTATACAAATTTATCTATAGAAATTTTGAATAAAAAATATGATATTATTCAAAAACGATTGATGACAAATTATTTGCCTATATGTGGTGGAATTATTAATGGGAATCCTTTATATGATTTGAATAGACAAGATTTAAGCTTAGGATTTATTGGATTAAATGAGGCAGTTCAATTTTTAACTAATTATGAACTTCATGAGAATAATGAAGCTTTTTCCCTCGGCGAAAAAATATTGATAGAGCTTAATAAGTTATGCATTGAGAAATCTAATCAATTTAATAGAAAATACTCCCTAATTGAGAGCACTTCAAACGGGCTAATGTTTAGATTCGCTAGATTAGATTATAAACATTTTCCTAAGAAAATGAATCCCAAATTTGAAAGGCGTTATAAAAATGGCGAAAAATTATATTATAATAATTCTGCTCACTTTAATAAGAATATTAACTTAAATTTAAAAGACAAGATAGCTAAACAAGGGAGATTTCAATATCTAATTCAAAATGGAGTTATTGAACAAATTTCACTTAGTAAAAACAAGAGTGAATTTCAAGATGCTCTAGCTTTCCAAAAATTTCTTAAATATACAAGTGAAGAAACTCAAATTGGATCTCTTAAATTTATTCCTTAATTCCTTACAGCCTTACTTTTTACTTTTTATATTGGAATTAAAATAAAAAATTAAATAATAGGACTATTTCTGATATATTAACATATTATATTGTTTTAAATCAAAAACATTTGAATGAAAAAATAAAATATATCGGTGTTTCTTAAGAGAAAATTATTCTAAATATTTCAGGCTCTTTTTCACTTATTAAAATCTAACAATGCCCATTAAATTATGAGTGGTATAGAAAAACAGATCATAAAATCAGTAGTTTTAAGTTTATTTGATGAAGATGGACCTACACCTAAAATATACTGGCCTCAAGATATAGAAGAATCTGCTCGCTTATTAATTGCAATGAAAACAATCAGTCTTTTAATGGGGGATGCGGTATATCAAAATGGAACTGATATTGATGGAGTTAATTATTTTGGAATATTACCTTTTCCTGATTTAAAAATGAATGGATTAACCTACTTTTTTTTAATATCTGATACAAAAGCACGCGGGAATGCAATAGCAGCAACTATTACAGTTTTAATTGATGAAGATAATAAGGTTTTTTTTTATGAAAATATGAAATATCTTAGAATAATTATAGATAAAGCAGCTTCAAGAGTTCAAACTTCAAAAAGTTACGATGAGAATTTACAAATAATGGAAGATTTAAGACAAGAATTATTTAATTTTACCGGTGAGTTAAAAGATCCATTGTCAATGAAACGACAGATAAAAATTCTTTTTGTTGGACTGGATAGAGCTGGTAAAACAAGCTTTTTGCATGGCATAAAGAAACGGTATTCTGAAATTATAAAAATTCTCCCTACTAAAGGTGTTATTAGAACAGAAGAAAAGATATTTGAGGAACAGAACTCTCAAATATCAATCTGGGATTTAGGTGGACAGCAAAAATATCGAGAAAAATTCCTTGAACAGGGTAAAATATACTTGTATAATGTAGACTTATTATTTTACTTCCTTGACATACAAGACGTAAAAAGAATTAAAGAAGCTATTGATTTATTTAAAAAAATTTTAAAATCTTTAAGGGAATTAGATGAATTTCCACCTATAGTGGTATGCATAAACAAATTTGACCCAGATTTGAAAAAATCAAAAGAGATTAGGAAAAATATAAAACTAATTGAAGAAGAAATAATAAAGTATTCGAGTAATTTCTTTTTTAAAATATTTCATACTTCTGTCTTTGATCACTGGTCTTTAATTTCAGCTTATTCTTATGGGCTCTCACAACTTAGTCCTAATCGTGAATTATTTGAAAATCAATTAAAATTCTTGGCAAACAAGACAAAATCAGATGCATTATTGTTACTAAATGATAACGGAATAATTTTATCAAACTATTCAAATGAAAAATCAAAAATTTCTGAAAAAGTGTTTGAAATATCCGCACCTCACTTCCAAACTCTTTATAAGACATTTAAGGAATTCAAATTATTAAAACAAGACTTTATTGTTTCCTCAGGTATAACTGATGAAGAGAGAAAAATTATTTTTAAAAAAATTAATATTGATAAGTATAATTTATATCTTCTTCTTTTTATGGAGAAATTTGAAGGAATTGAAAAGATTGAAAAGCAACTACCAAAATTTACTAAAAATGTAAAAGAGCTAATCCAAACTTATATCTAAAATTGATTGTGTTCTAAAATAAAAAAAAAATGTTTAATAGTACATTTCTTTTGCTTTTCTCTTTCTTTTTGTACTAATAATTACAACTACAATAATACATATAACTCCCTTTTTATTTTTAATTATTACAAAAAAAGAAAGTAAAGATTCTTAAGAAGATAACTTTATTATTTTGGTAATAAATAAATTACATTCTATGGATCTTGATATATAAAATCTATTTAATCGATGGGGATAATGGGATTTCTATATTAGAAACTACTTTTAAGGAATTTCAGAAAAAAAAAATTGGAAACAATTTAATACCTGGATTTTTCAAAGAGATAAATCAAATTATTGATAATATTCAAGAAGCTATGGTTAAAGGGAAGAGAAGTGATGAAATGATAAGATTACTAGAATCTGAAGATTCCACAATAGTAATTTATTATCATCCTGCCTCTAGAATTCTTTTTTGTTCCATTTCTGATGCTGATGATAATACAGATAAATTAACCGAAGTGATTCATAAAGTCGCAAATAGATTTTGGAAAAAGCATCAATCAGATATTAAAACATTTCGAACAACAACTGAGAAAAGCAGATTTCACACTATTGAGACGGACATTGAGAATTTGACTCATGGAGGAAAAATTGCTGAAACTTTCCCAAACTTATTAATTGTTAAGAGTGTTATGGAAAAAATTCTATCTATGGGGATGATTAATGAATTTGACTTCAAAATAGCTCTAAAATGCACTGGAGATAATTCACCCCTAAAGATTGCTAGGTTTTTTAATAAAACAAGAACTGAAATTAATGAAGTCTTGAAAAAATTAGAAGAATTAGACATTATTAAAATATAAAGTTCGCTTCAACCATTTTATACTAATCATTGTATATATTACATTTTCTACGTTAAATCGAAAAGAATAAAAACTTTCCTTATTTATCCTAAATACAATTATTACTGCTAAATTAAGTGTTTGGATTATGAAAACGGAAATTAAAGAAAAACTCTACCCAACAATTAAATCACCATCAAGAGAACATCATATAAGGAAAGGAACAGGATTCTCATTAACTGAAATTAAAGAGGCTGGAAAAACAATACAATCATTATATGAGTTAAATATTCCAGTTGATCAATTTAGGAAATCTACTCATAAGGATAATGTAGAAAAGCTAAAAAAGTTAAAAACTGTTGAAAAAAAAGGTAAGAAAAAGAAACCCTATGTGTATAAAGAAAAGAAGAGTACACCATTTAAACCGAAAAAAGAAAAAGTAGTTAAAAAACCAATTAAAAAAGAGGTAGCTGTTAAAAAACCGGCACCTAAAAAGAAACCAAAACCTATTAAGAAAGAAAAAATAAAAATTGAACCTAAAAAAGTTAAAAAAGAAAAAATTGAGCCAAAAGGTATACCATTAACTTCATTAAGTGGGTTAGGACCAACTACAGAGACAAAATTTCATGAATTGGGGGTTAACACGGTTGAAGATTTAACAAAAGAAGATCCTAAAGAACTTGCAGCGTTGATTAAGGGAGCCTCAGAAGAGAGAATCTTAAAGTGGATTGAAGAAGGAAAAGAACTAATCAAACAATAAAGCTATCAAACTCTTAAATTAATTTGTTCAATTTATTTTGAATAACTTCTTTTATCTTAATTTTCATTTTTATAAAGATTTTTAAAGTTCTAATATATTAGAAAAGTAAGTTTTTTCTTGATTATATAAAACTTAGTGTTAAGTGTGGAATACAATTATTATATTTATGATAAACCTGAAAGTAAGTTGGCTATAAACAAGATGCCCATTTGGTTTAGAGAAATTAAGTTTGAAGGAGATTACAGTGAAGGGACTATAGTACTTCATTCTCAAAATAACTATGATGAAATTTGGGGTGCCGACGCCAAAATGGAGATTTTTTGGGAAAAAAAAGACTGTGCAAGTTTGTTTTATGCAAAAGAAATTCAAAAATCTATTGATATATACAATGCGATTGGATTAGTTATTATGTCAAAAGAGAATACGTACTTAATGAGTCATAATTTTACTTTTTGGTATGGTCGACGTTCAAAAATGATTAGAAAAAGATATTATAATGAAAAGAGTATTCATGGTATTTTTTATTGTGATAATACTGAGCGATTGATCAATATTCATACGACAATTATTGATAAGTTATATGAAAATTTTAAGCCATTCATTCTTAAATGTTATAATAATATAGTTTGCCACTGATGAATCTCAAGTAAAAATTATTAATTTGGCTTTTGGGCTAAAATAAAAAAATTGTCTTTCTTATTCGGTCCTCCAAGTTTCTTAAACTCTCTGATTTTAAATCCTTTTATAATCTTTTTAACTTCATTTTTAGAGAAAAAATGATAAAATCTATAATAGATTTTGTTGTCATTTGAAATTTTCCAAGAAACAAGTTTATCACCGAAGTAATTTAGTCCTTTTTCCTTTTGCTTAATTCTATATCTATAGGAAAACACCCTTTTAAGTAAATCTCCAATGAAATAAAATCGATATTTTTTTTGAAATTTTCTCCATAATGTAATACAACAATAACCACCTGGTTTTAAGATGCTATAAATTTGAGAGAGAATTTTATTTCTTTCTAAATTAGTGTGAACATGGTGGATGGTTGCTATTGAAAAAACATTATGAAACGAGTTGGGTCTAATTGGTAAATAACAAATATCACTTAAAATTAATTGGGGGGTATTTTTCAATACTCTAAAAGTCAATTCTAAACCTTTTAACCGTGAAGTAGCGATTTTTAAAAATTCATTAGAATTATCAATTCCGATCAATTTTTCTGAAAAACTGGAAAGAATTTCAAAGTGTCTTCCATTAGCGCACCCCAAATCAACAGTATTTCCAAAAAGTTTATAATATTTGTTTTTTAGATATAATATGAAATTTTCAAAATCTTTCCAGGGTTTTTTTCTCTTCAAATGATAATCTTTTGCAATTAAATTATATGTAGAGTTCTTTAGAGACATCTTATAAGAAATTATTAAACAATTTACATATTTTATGATTAAGAAAATAAATAAAGTCTATAAAATTTTAATTCATTAGCAGATATTAGATTTTATTTTACTATTTTTAGGAACAAAATGGAAAATATAAGCAAATTATTATCAGAATTAACAAACCAGCTTAAACCAGAAATTTTAGATTATTATAATAAATGTTATACTTACATAAAAGACTTATTTTCATATAAGAACATAGATGTTAGTAAAAATTTGTCCGATTTACCTGATAATTTAGTAGAACAAAGTATTTATGCTATAATTTCTGCTACTAATTCAGCTCTAAATACAATTGGAATTCCATTTCAGGAATTAAGTACTGAAACTAATATTTTTAATGACGTGTTTAAAATTCAAAAAGAAATATATTCAGACTATATTAGTTTCTTTGAATTAAGTTTAAAGCTATATATTAATCAGTACCTCTTTAAAAGCATTCTTGAGTATCTACTTGGGATTGATGATGAAAAAATAAAAAATTTAGATTTGTTTGATTTATTACCTAAAAATTTTCTAATGAAAGTAAATCAAATAAAAAGGCAAAACGAAAATTATTTCGAAGACAAAGAATACCTAAAAAAAATAATTGGAAATTTTAATAAGTTTTATGATGCAACCAATTTTTCAATTAATCAAGAAAATTTAAAGGAATTAAGTAGAAAAATACAAGAAGATTCGAGTAATGACATATTAAAACAACTAGCAGAAGCAAAAAAAGAAAATATTGAAGTTCTTGGTAAATCACTTTTAACAGACACGAAAACAAATAACCAAGTTCAAATTGACAATAAAAATGAAGTTATTCAAATTAACACCAATTTCCTTGAATATTTTGGTAATTTTCCTCAATTAGATCAAGAAATAATAGGTAATTTAAATATTAATGTTAAAGATCTTATCAATTCTTCAGATATTCTTTTCTCTTTCCTCGATTTAGAAAATCTTTTTTATTTTCTAAGCATATTAAGAATGTTAGGAAAACAATTACCTTTTACTCAAAAGGAATTATTAAAAGTTTTAAATAATTTTGTAAGTGGAAAAGTATTTAGTACAGGAAAGTATCATAAACCAAATCCAATAAGTAATTTTTTTGGACTATCTATTTTATCTGAATTAGGCTTAATAAATCAAACAGAAGTAATAGATCCTTTAGATATTGAAATGTTTTTAGAAAACGAATTAAAGAATTTTTTACCAGAAAAAATATCTTTAAACTTTTTTACTTTGTTATCATTAAAAATTTTGGAAAGAAACGGTGGAATAATCATAGATAAAACTAAATTACTTAAGCCATTAATAGAATTAGACTTAATTAATTTAGAAAACAAAAGTTTTCCTGTGGATATGTTATACCATATCGGGTTATTGAAAATGATTGATAAAAATATAAGTTTAAATATATTTAAAAATCCTTATAATACTGAAATTAAAAAGTTAATTTCTCCGACAGGTCTTATAAATAATAATTTAACAGATACTTCTAGAGCATTATTGATATATGATTTATTAGAATTAAGAACTGATGAATTTGCAACTACTAATACCTTACTTAATAATATAATCAGTTATTCTCACTTCTTTGAAGAAGCAGATTTTAAAGAAGATTTTAATTGGATGAAAAATAAACTTGCTTTTAAAGTAGAACTTCGTATGCTTTTCTGGACTTTATTAGCTTTTTTACAATTTTCGGATTACTCAGCGGGATAAGTATTACTTAGAAGAAAATTTAAGAAATTTTTCACTGAAGGTGTTATTTTATTTTTATTAACTAATGTGTTATACTTATTAATTATATCTTCATTCAAATCTATATCTTTTAAGGCATCGCTGCCTAATTTTAAGTATTTCTTAATATTAATAAGAGGAGAATCTCCACCTATTCCAGGACAGTATTCAAATCCTTTATTACTATAAAGTATTTCTATTTCATATTGATTTTTAATTTCTTTTTTATTAATTCTCTTAAAGGAAAAGGGAAAAGTTCTGCAAAATGTTGGACGTAGATTATAAATTTTGCATAATTTATTTTTAGCATCATAAAAATAACATTCTCCAGTTTTTTTCTTGAATAAACCTACAAAAGCAAATCCTTTTTGTGTTTTTATAGGAGATATAACCATTTTTTTACGTTCTTGTTCATTCAGTTCTGCTTCAAATACATAAAATGCCAAAACGTAAATTAACTCATTAAGAGTTAGAGTTAATCCATTTTTAATCCTTACTATATCGCTATAAGTAATATTTACTATTGTATTACTATCTGTACAACAATTACCACATCTAATACAATCAAATCTAAAATCATGCGAAATTTCCATACTCACAATAAAAAAATAAAAAGTAAATAATTAATTTAATTGGTTTTAGGAGTAATGATTTTCTTTTGAATTAAAGATTCCAAAGCATCAATGATTTTATCCTTATTATGTTCATGAACAGATTCAATGATGAAATCTAAATGAAAGGCGCTCTTGTTTTTAGCTACCGAATAGATAACATTGAGAACTCTGGCTTCCATGGTGTTTAATTCGCTTTCTTTTCTTATTTTTGCAACTGGCACAGGTTTATTGATTATAAATGGCTCTTTATAATATAGTTCAATATAATCATTGATAATCGGTGGCACTAAATCTTCAAATTGATCTAAAGAACCATCCCAATTTTCGATATGTTCACTCAACTGTAAACTTAATCCTAGTGAAAGATGCATTATTTGTTCTTTTAATCTCTGTGATGCTTTTTCCTTAAGAACAAAAACGATCCGAAGGTCTTCCTTATCAAATACTAAACAGTAGAAGTATTTAAAATCTAATTCTAGAATTCTTTCTTTCGTTTGTATTTTGGATTTAGATTCTCTTTCTTCATGATTTAAGTCTTTCCCTATAATTTCTTCTCCAATTGTTGTTATTGCTTGAATAAAACCAGAAAATAATTCCTTTTTATGTTTCTCAAGAATTGAATAACTCTTTGAGAAAAGTGGAATTCCACTAATTCTATTAATTACAACAATGGCTTGAACATTAGAAAGGTCTTTAAATCTTTGAGTTCTTGCAAGTAATTCAGATTCTTTTTTCCTTTTTCTTGGTAGAATAACATATGACCTCACACTCAAAGCTCCCAATACTCCTATAATAACAGAAGCAGCAATTATAATCACCAAAAATAGAATGTTTGCTTCATTATTATCGGGTGGGGGATTAACTATATTAAATTGATAAATCTCGATTTGTTCTTCATATCCTGGAGCAGAAAATCCAAATTCCAATCTATATGTTCCCGGCATATTGATAAAAACTGTACTAAATTCTATTTCATAGTGTCCATCTGAAAGATCGTGAACAGTGTAGTGACTTGGATTTGAGATATTAACAGATACATATGCACCAGGAATTCCTTCCTCATCAAAATCAGCATAATAATAGAATCTAATTGTACTATTAGCATTGAGTATAATTTGGGATTCTGAATCTAATCTTTGCAAGATAGTTTCTTCTCCTAAATTAATACTTAATGTTATGTTGCTAATCCTATACCCCGTTTTATTCATTTTAATAACTATAGTATATAATCCAAGAGCACCTAAATCTCCCGTATCAAGAATGGTTTCATAAATTCCCAAAGCCGCTTGAGTCATATATCTGGTTCCCGAACTCCAGTTAAATGTTACCTTTGCATCAGATAAGGTGAAATTATTTTCAAAATCCCTTACAAATACTCGTAATGGGATAATGTCACCAACCGACCCTCCAGTTATTAAATCTTCTTTTGCATCATCAGGTTTCAGAAGTGTAATATAGCTCTCATGAATGACTGTAAAATGGGATTTCAATCCACCTAACGAAGTTCCATTATTCCAAAATAGTGTAAAGTTATAAATGCCGCCTGTTGTGTTTAAAGATGAAAAACTAAATTGCGGAAAAATCACAGTTCCATTAGATTCAGGTACTTTTGCTTCTTTATACCAGATCTCTCCTTGTGGGTCATATATAGTTAAATTTACAACAGTTTGATCCAAGCTTGTTGGTATATCATCTGAATAATTTATTTGTGATTTTATCTTACCAAAATCTCCAGTATAAAATTCATTGACGCCCCATTGACCATTTCTAGAAACAGCTGTATTTTCATCGAGGATATAATTTGGTAAAATTGCCTTAAATTTCCACCAACCAGGAAATTTGGCATGTGATTTATTTACTTTAGCATAATTATTTCCATAATTTCCTCCTTCAAATGGCGTCAATAAGAAAGTTGGATCTAAAATAGAAATAATTTTCCAATTCGAAGGCTTATCGACTATAAACTCAAACTCGGAATAAAACGACGGCATATAGAAATTATGATAAAATTCACAAAATATCGTCCCGTTATTTAAGATTGTATATGAAATCCCTTCTTCATTTTGTTGATTAATTTTTGAAGTTATTTCGTGGTACCCATATAAAATTGTATCTAAATCAAACTTTAAACTTGGTGATGTTGTATTTACTGTGAGAGTTACAGGATTAGTTTCCCAATTTCCATTAAATATAGTGCTGGCCATTCCCCATTCATTTCCTTCAGTCAAATCTTGTCCATTTAATTTTAGATTTATCCCATTTTGACTGGAGTTTGCTAAAGTTGTAAGTACTAATGAAACATTGTCAAACCAGAAAATTTGTTGAAATCTATTATCATATCCAGAATATGTAACTGAACCTCCACTCATTATTCCTATAGATATATTAAAATTTTGATTATTCTGGATGTTTTCAAAAATATTTGAAGTATTAATCCATAAATCTAAATATATCTTTCCAGAATGATACCATGTTTGGTTTCCCTCCACTATATCCCCTAACCCTTTTGAGTATATTTTTTTATTATTTATTTCACAATAAATAAAATTTTCATTAGAATCCATCGCAGATTCTGCGTAATAATCGAAACTTATATAGGCATCAATAACACTTCCTCTATGTATCGTTAAATTTTGGTATATTTCAGAAAAATCATCTTCATAGTAAGTAGCACTCATGGGATAACCAACATCTCTATATGGTTCTCCTAATAACGTTACATACATTGCTGTATTATTAGCAATCTCTCCAGGTCCAAAATTTCTAGAGCTCGTTCCGTTATTATATCCCCATGAATTTTTATAATTATAATAATTTGTAGTTTCATTGTAAAATTCATAAAAATCGATATCATATCCATGCCATTGTATTGAACCATCTGAATTCATAGTAATTTTTAAATTATCTGTTGTAATCCAAGGTGTATAATAATCAGTAGCGCTACCAGTAAAAATAAATTGAAGATTATTATTCCCATCGTAGATACATAGTATATCCCAATCGGTTTCAAATTCAATTCTTGAGAAATGGAGGCGGATCGCACTGGCTCCAGTTTCGGTTATAGTATTATCAATATTTGCAGGATTTGTTGGGTCATGATCTAAATCATAAGTATAATTATGATCTGGATTTCCAGGCGGATCATAATTTTGAAAGGATTCATATTTTCTATATGGTGTATCAAGCTCATAAAAATCTTTTTCAGCTACCCAATCCCTTGTGTCTTGAATATTACTCACATTTGCACTAATTTCTGATACTTTCCAACCATGACTATCGTCTAAATAGTAATTTAAATTGATATCTTCTTGATTGGTTAATGAAACGCTTTGACTATTATTGTATAAATTCCCGTAATCTGTGATATTTAAAGGATTTAATTTTCCCTCAATCAAGTTTAAATTATCATCCGCAAGTTTAAAGATTTCATTAAAAGCATTTAAATTATTATTATTGTTCACCTTTATGTTAGGATTAATTGATAAAAGTAATCCCAGTGTTATTAAACCTAATAATGAAATTTTACCAAAAAAGCCGCCTTGCTTATAATTTTTTATCTTAAATTGTCTATACATAATAAACCCC